>NZ_JBHWGV010000098.1:0-13867 GCF_042732955.1 Kitasatospora sp. NPDC059747
CGCCCCCCGCCGCGCCGCGCGGCGCGCGCGCGCGCCCGCGCCCCCCCCCCCCCCCCGCCCGGGCCCCCCCCCCCCCCCCCCCCGCGGCAGGTACGGCCGCTCTCTCAGGCCTGCCAGTGCGGCTTGCCGCTCACGATCCGGCAGGTGATCATCCGGCCGTTGGCGTCGTGGGTGCTCAGGCCGAGGTCGGCGTCGCGGCAGAACTGGCCGGCCGCGTAGCAGTTGCCCGCGTTGGAACGGATCTCGCAGCCGCCGCCACCGGCGGCCGCGGGCGGCTGGGGCTGCGGGTCGGTCGGCGGCTGGGCCGTCGTCACCTTGGGCTGCGGTTGCGGCTGCGGCGCCTTGGTCACCGGCGGCTTGCTCGCGGGAGCGGGAGCCGGAGCGGGCGTGGACACCGGTGCGTGTGTGGCGGGCGGGGCCGGCGGCTGCGCGGCGGTCGTCGTCGGTTCGGCCGCCGGCGTGGTGGCCGCGGGCGGAGCGGAAGGAGCGGGAGGAGCCGAGGGTGCGGAAGTGGCGGGCGCGGCCGTCGGGGTGGGCGAGGCCGAGGCCTTGGCGCCGGCGTCCGCCGCCGAGGGGTCGCAACCCGTCAGCGCCAGGCCGACGGTGAGGACGAGTCCGGCGAAGGCCGCCAGACCCGCGCCCCGGCGGGCGCTGCTGCGGCCCACGCGTATCCGTGAAGGCATGAGGGGAGAACGCTCCGTTCCGATTCGGGTGAGGTGGGAGAGGTGAGCGAGTCAAGCAGAACTCCCTTACCGGCCGGGCACGGATCGCACACTCGTTGGCGGATCGAGACCTGCCGACTACCGAGCGTTGACCATCCCGGCCTCCCATCAGCCGCGCGCCCCTGAGCGCCTCGCGCATGCGCGCACGCCCCTCCACGCCTCCGCACCCCCCACGCGTCCGCCATTCGAACACCCCATCGCGCCCGAGCGGTGACGGCGCGGGGGTATAACGCCGGAGCACGGGGGGTTCCGGCATGTTCCTGAGGTCACGTCACGATCGCTACGGTCGCTCCAACCCCCACGCGAACCAAGGAGATTCCCCCATGCTCCGAATCCGTGCGCTCGCCGCAGCCTGCGCGCTCGCCGCCGTCGCGCTCGCCGCCGCCCCCGCCTCCGGCGCCACCACCGGTACCGGCGCCGACGAACCGTCGATCGCCGCCGCCCTGGCCGCCCCCACCCGGCCGGTCGCCGCATCGCCCGCCCTCCTGCACGCGATGCAGCGCGACCTCGGCCTGTCCCCGCAGGCCGCGATCGACCGGCTCGCCGAAGAGGGCCGGGCCACCGCCGTCCAGTCGGCGCTGCGTCAGGCGCTCGGCGACCGCTGGGCGGGCGCCTGGGTCAGCGGGCCCGACGCCACCCTCACCGTCGCCACCACCGACGCCTCGGCCGCCCGCGAGATCACCGCCCACGGCGGCACCGCCACCGTCGTCCGGCACAGCCTCGCCGCCCTCGACGGCGCGAAGGACGTGCTGGACCACGCCGTCGCCGCGACCACGCCCGAGGCCACGCCGCTCTGGTACGTGGACGTCACCGGGAACACCGTCGTCGTCCAGTCCACCGACACCGGCCGCACCGAGGCGTTCCTCCGGCAGGCGGGCGTCGACCGGGGCCTCGTCCGGGTCGAGCGCGCCGCCGAGACCCCGCGGCCGCTGGCCGACCTGCACGGCGGCGACGCGTACTACATCGACGGCGCGGCCCGTTGCTCGATCGGCTTCCCGGTCACGTCGAACGGCCAGCCGGGCTTCGTCAGCGCCGGCCACTGCGGCCAGCCCGGTTCCAACGCGACGGCCTCCGACGGCAGTTCGATCGGCACCTTCCAGGGCTCGACGTTCCCGGGCAACGACTACTCGTGGGTCCAGGCCGATTCGAGCTGGACGGCGCAGCCGCAGGTCAGCGACTACGCCGGCGGCGCGGTGACGGTCTCCGGCTCCACTGAGACCCCGATCGGCGGATCGATCTGCCGCTCCGGCTCCACCACCGGCTGGCACTGCGGGACCGTCCAGGAGTTCAACGCGACCGTCAACTACGCCGAGGGCACGGTCTACGGCCTGACCCGCACCGACGTGTGCGCCGAACCCGGCGACTCCGGCGGCTCGTTCATCTCGGGCAGCCAGGCGCAGGGCGTCACCTCCGGCGGCTCGGGCGACTGCACCTCCGGCGGCACCACCTACTTCCAGCCCGTCAACCCGATCCTGCAGTCCTACGGCCTGACCCTGGCCACCGCCTGACCGTCCGTCCGTCCACCAGTGCGCCGCCCTCCCGCCGCAAGCGCGACGGGAGGGCGGCGGCACCGGTCGCGGCCGGGATCAGCCCGCGACCCAGCCGCCCGTCATCGTCTGCACCGCCGAGCCGTCGAGGTCCGCCAGCTTGGTGCCGGCGAACGCCCGCGCCGCCGCCGAGGTCTGGATCCGGAACGCCGGCCGCTCGGCCGTCAGCGCCTCGACGACCGGCGCGGCGGCCTCCTCCGGCGTCTGCGCCTGCCCGAAGGCCTTGAGCGTGCGGTCGACGTACGCGCCGAGGGCCGGGGCGTACGGGCCGGCCGCGTCGAGCAGGGCGGGCACGTCGATGGCCTGGTTGCCGATGAACTCGCTGGCCACCGCCCCCGGTTCGACCACACTGACGTGCACGCCGACCGAGGCGGCGGCCGGGGCCAGCGACTCCATGAAGCCCTCGACGGCGAACTTCGAGGCGCAGTACGCCTCGTTGAACGGCTGGCCGACGACGCCGCCCACGCTGGTCACGGTGACGACCCGGCCGCCGCTGGCGCGCAGGTGCGGCATGGCGGCCCGGGTGACCTCGACGACGCCGAAGTAGTTCACCTCCATCGTGAACCGGACCGGCTCCATCCCGTCCTGCTCGATCGTGCCGACCCGCCCGGCACCCGCGTTGTTGACGACGGCGTCGAGCCGGCCGTACCGGGCGACGACGGCGTCCAGGCAGGCCGCGACGGACGCCGGGTCGGTGACGTCCAGCCGCTCGACCTCGACGCGCCCCGCGACGCCGGCCTCCTCGGCGGCGGCGCGCAGCGCACCGGCGCGGCCGGTGTCGCGCATGGTGGCGACCACCTGGAACCCGGCCCGGGCGGCGGAGACGGCGGCGGCGAGGCCGATCCCGGACGAGGTGCCGGTGATGAGGACGATCGGGGCGGTGGTGGTGTTCATCGATACCTCTTGCATCTGCTGGTGCGCCGACGGGGACGGGCTCCACGACTGTGTGCGTGTGCACGCACTCTATCGTTGTGTGTGCGCACACGCAAATACGTGCACGAATACCATCGGGTCGGTCACAACCGCGCTTCCGCCCAGTCAAGGTTTCGCCCTCTTCCGGGCGTGCCGGGCCGCGGGGCGTGATCATGGGCGTATGCAGTTCCGGCACGGCCACCGAACCGAGGACCCCGCCCCGGGCGACCAAGGCCCGTCCGCCACGCCCGAGCGCCGGTCCGCGACGGCGGCAGCGGCGACGACGGCGGGCCTCGCCGCGCGCTCCGGCCCGGTGACCGGGAGCGATGGGCCGGACCTCCACCGCGACGTCCTCGCCGCCGCCCCCGTCGCCGTCGCGCTGCTCGACGCCGACCTGCGCTGGGAGTACGCCAACCCCGCCTTCACCGCCGTCACCGGCCTGCACCCCGCCGACCTGCTCGGCCACCCCGCCCACGCCACCGCCTTCGCGGGCGCCACCGCCGCCCTGCGCCGCGTGCTGGCCGACGGCCGCGACCGCGAACAGGTCACCGGCGGCCCCGACGCCCCGGGCGCGCCCGTCCCGCCCGGCCTGCGCGTGCGCTACCGGCCGCTGGAGCGCGCCGGACGGACCGCCGGCGTCGTCGTGGTCGTCCTCGACGACCCCGGACCGGCCCGCGAGCAACTGCACGAGCTCGAACGGGCCCGCGCGCGGCTCGCCCTCCTCGACGCCGCCGCCGAGCGCATCGGCACCACCCTCGACGTCGACACCACCTGCGCCGAGCTCGCCGCCTTCGCCGTCCCCCGGCTCGCCGAGTTCGTCACCGTCGACGTCCTGCCGCCCGAGGCGACCGCCGACCGGACCGGACGGGGCGGCACCCAGCGGTTGCACCGCGCCGCCGCCGAGTCCGTCCTGCGGCTCCAGGCCGCGCTCGACGAACTGCCCCGGCCGGGCGAGTCCGTCCGCCACCGCGAGGGCTCCCCCGGCGCGCGCAGCCTCGCGGGCGGCGTCGCCGTGCTCACCGACGGAGCGGACGCCGCCGCCGGCCTCACCTCACTGCTCCTGCTGCCGCTCACCGCCCGCGGCCACGTCGTCGGCCTGCTCACCCTCGGCCGCACCGACGCCGTGCCCGCCTTCACCCCCGACGAGACCGAGCTGCTCGGGGACCTGGCCGGCCGCGCCGCCACGAGCATCGACAACGCCCGCCGCTACACCCGCTCGCAGGGCATCGCGCTCGAACTCCAGCGTGCCCTGCTCAGCGAGCCCGGCAACCCGCACCAGAACCTCGACCTCGCCTCCCGCTACCTGCCCTCCGGCACCACCTCGGTGGTCGGCGGCGACTGGTACGAGAGCGTCCGGCTGCCGTTCGGGCGCACGCTGCTGGTGATGGGCGACGTCATGGGCCACGGCGTGGAGGCGGCGGTGGACATGAGCCACTACCGCTCCACCCTGCGCGACGTGGCCGGGATGGACCTGCCGCCGCACCGCATCCTGCGCCAGCTCGACACCGTCATCTCCGCCAACGACTCCGCCCGCCCGGCGACCTGCCTCCTCGTGCTCGCCGACCCCAGCCGCGGCCGCTGGACGCTCTCCAGCGCGGGCCACCTGCCGCCCGCCCTCATCGCCCCGGGCCGCGCCACCGAGCTCCTGCGGATCCCCACCGGCCCGCCGCTCGGCACCGGACTCGGCGGCTACGAGCAGGCGACCCACCCGCTCAGCCCGGGCCAGACCCTCCTCCTCTACACGGACGGCCTGGTCGAGCGCCGCGGCGAGGACATCGACGTCTCGCTCGCGCGGCTCGCCGACCTCCGCCTGCCCGCCGCGGGCGAGCTGGACGACCTCCTCGACGCGCTCCTCCACTCGATCGCGCCGGCGGCGGCCGAGGACGACATCGCGCTCCTGGCCGCCCGGCCCCGGCCGCGCTGAGCCGACTGCCCCGCTAGAGCTTCGCGAGCGCCTGCTCCAGGTCCGCCCACAGGTCCTCGGGGTGCTCGATGCCCACCGCGACCCGGACCGTCCCCGCGCCGATCCCGGCCGCCGCCAACTCGGCGTCCGACAGCTGCCGGTGGGACGTGCTGGCCGGGTGCAGCACCAGCGTGTGCACGCCGCCGAGCGACGGCGCCAGCGAGGCCAGCCGGACGGACTCGGTGAACGCGCGGGCCGCCTCCCGCCCGCCCGCGAGGTCGAACGCGAGGACGCCGCCGTGCCCCTCGGGCAGCAGGCGCAGTGCCAGCCCGTGGTCGGGGTGCGCCGGCAGGCCCGGGTAGTGGACGGCGGTCACCGCCGGGTGCGCGGCGAGGCGGCCGGCCAGGTCGAGGGCGGTGTCGCAGTGGCGGCGGACCCGCAGCGCGAGGGTCTGCAGGCCGCGCAGGGTGAGCCAGGCGGCGAACGGGTCGGCGGTGGCGCCGAGTTCGAGCGCGTGGTGCCAGACCTTCTCGTGCAGCTCCCGGTCGGCGAAGACGGCGAGCCCGGCCAGGACGTCCGAGTGGCCGCCGAGGTACTTGGTGGCCGAGTGGATCACGATGTCCGCGCCGTGCTCGATCGGCCGGCACAGCAGCGGCGTCGCGAAGGTGTTGTCCACGACGGTGACGACCCCGGCCGCCTTCGCCGCGGCGATCAGGCCGGGCAGGTCGGTGACCCTCGTCGTCGGGTTGGAGATCGTCTCCAGGTGCAGCAGCCGCGTGTTGGGCCGCAGGGCGGCCGTCACCTCGGCCGGGTCGTCGCCCCCGACGTGGGTGACCTCGACGCCCCAGCGCTCGACGAGGTCGGCCAGCGTCGCGAACGTCCCGCCGTAGAGGCTGCGCTGGGCGATCACGTGGTCCCCGGAGCGCAGCAGGGCGAGCAGGACGGTGTTGACGGCGCCCATCCCGGAGGAGGTGGCGAGCGCGCCGGTGCCGCCCTCCAGGCCGGCGACGGCCTCCTCCAGCGAACGGACCGTCGGGTTGCCGTTGCGGTTGTAGACGAACCCGCCGTCGGGGCCGCTGAAGGCCGCCACGAGGGCGTCGCTGGAGTCGAAGGCGAACACGTGGCCCTGGTGGAGCGGCACGCCCATCGGGCGGCTGCCGTTCACCTCCACGACGGGCGGGTGGACGATCCGGCTCTCGGGGCGCAGCGTGCGGTCGAAGTCGCTCATGCCGCCATCCTGGGGCCGGACGACCGCGCCGCCCAGGGCCAATCGCGATCAATTGGCCCTGGGCGGCGGGGTGCCGGCGGGCTGTCGGCGCGGTGGGGCGCTCAGCGGCGGCGGCTGAATATCCGCTTCACGAAGTAGATGATGCCGATGATCAGCAGCACGAAGAGCAGGATGATCAGGATCACCACGACCAGCAGGAACTTGCCGAGCTTGGCGAAGAACCCGGACTTCTTCTTCTGGGGCTGGGGCGCCGCGAGCCGAGCCGCCGACTGCGAGCGCTCGGCGGCCGTCACGGTCGTCACGGCGTGCGCGTCCGCCGAACCGGCCGTGGACTGACCGACCGTGGACTGACCGGCCGTGGACTGGGCGACCGCCACCGCGCGCGGTGCCGCCGCCGCGGGCGCGCCCGACGCCACGGCACCGAGGCCGAGGGCGGCCAGCAGCGCCACCAGGGCGCCGGCCATCGAACGTGCGATCCGCTGAGTCATCGTGCTCCTCGTACTTCGGCGCCCGGGTCCTGCCCGGGCGTCAACCAAGGAGAACGACGACGCATCCGGGCCCCGGGGTTCCCGTCCGGCGGCCGGAAATCGCGGACGTGCGCCCCGGAACGGAATCCGGAGCGCATCCCTCCCCCGCTTTCCCCGCCTCCCCGTCTGCCCCGGCGTCAGCGCCTGGTGCCGCAGGACGGGCAGAACGCCGAACCGTCCGGCACCTCCTTGTGGCAGCCCGCGCACTCGGACGGCTGCGCGAGCCGGTACCCGCAGCCCGGACAGAACGGCGTGCCGTGCGTCTCCGCCGAGCACTGCGGGCACACCAGCTGCCGTCGCGCGTTCACGTCGAACTCCGCACCGGACTGCTGGCCGACGCTGTAGGCGCGCTCGGACACCATGTCGTTGAGGCCGCGCCGCTGCGCCACCATGGCCTCGGCGGCGGTGTCCGGGGCACAGTTGTGGCACAGGCCCTGGCCCGGGTCGAAGCAGCGGCCGCACACGTAGGTGGTGCAGCGGGCGCAGCGGTTGAAGTGCGTCTGGGCGTTGGTGATCGCGCGCTGGAACGCGGCGTCGCGCGCGCTGCCCCAGGTGTGCCCGGCCAGGCCGTCGGCGGCGTTGCTGATGGTGTTGGCGTTGCCGCCGATGAGGTTCCAGGCGGCGCTGACGCCCTTGCCGATCCACCCGGCCACCTGGCCGGTGGTGAACGCCTCGAACGGCGAGCGCCAGGTGTCGGAGCAGCGGTAGCAGGAGAATTCGAACTGGAAGCCCGCGCCGGTGCCGTACTGCTCGCACATGTCGCGGTAGTTGCTGCTGAAGTAGATCTCGGAACTCACGTCGTCCCCGGAAACTGGTGGAGTGGCAGGTGGGTGGTCATCACGTCGACCGCGCCCGAAGCGACGTTCGCACGGACCGGGGCGGTTGCGCCAGGTCCCGCAGACCGGTTGCAGCACGACCAGGGCCGAACCGTGACATTCGCCGGCCCCGGGATACCTCCTGCTCAGGCCGCGGTCACAGCCCCGCCGCCGGGAGCAGCACCACGCGCGACGGGTCGAACCGCTCCCAGCCCGCCGGGCGGCCGCTGCGGGTGACCCGCAGGCGGCACCAGCGCTCGCCGCCCGCGTCCTGCCACCAGCCGCTGATCCGGCCGAGCCGCCAGGAGCCGTCCGGGAGGTGCACCTCGACCGGCTGGTACACCCACTGGACGTCCGGCCCGTCCGGCTCCCCGCCGTCCGCAGGACTGCGCCGACTCTCCACCACGGTTCCGCCTCCCGGCCCGGACGTGGCCGGCGGCCTCCCGGGTCGGGCGGCCACGCGACCAGGCGTGCAGCTCACCCGTCGAACTCTACAGGCGTGTAGAGCAGCGCGGGCGGGGTTCCGCGGACCCGGGCAGGCCGTAGTGCCGTGGCCGGATAGGTCCACCGTGTTGCGACGCCCGGCACGGCACTAGCGACGCGCCCGGCGCCGGCGCCGCCACAGCGTCAGCGGCACGGCGGCGGCCAGTGCCGCCGCACCGGGGGCGGACGGCGCCTCCAGCGGCGACCGCGGGGCGGCCGGCGCGGCGAGGCCCTTCTGGTCGAAGGTGTCGGGCACCGGCAGGGTGCTCCAGTGCGAAACGGGCCAGGCGACGACGAAGGCCCGGCCGACGACGTCGTCCACCGGCACGAAGCCGTCGCCGGTCTCGTTGTGGTGCGGCCGGGAGTCGCGCGAGTTGTTCCGGTGGTCGCCCATCACCCACAGGTGGTCCTTGGGGACGGTCACGGTGCCCACCGGGTCGTTGTCGCAGGGCGCGGAGCCGGGGAAGATGTACGGCTCGTCCAGCGCGACGCCGTTGACCTTCACCGGGCCGCCCTTCTTGCACTCGACGGTGTCCCCGCCGACCGCGATCACCCGCTTGATCAGGTCCTTCTCGTCGGCCGAGGGCATCAGGCCGACGGTGCTCAGGACCTTCTGGACGGTGCCCATCACGGAGTCGCCGGACTGCTTCGGCGGGCCCTCCAGCCAGCCGCCCGGGTCGCGGAAGACGACGACCTCACCGCGTTCGGGCTTCGCCCCGAACCAGGGGGTGAACTTGTCGACGAGGACGCGGTCGCCGATGTCGAGGGTCTGCTCCATCGAGCCGGACGGGATCGAGAAGGCCTGGACGAAGAAGGTCTTGATGCCGAGCGAGAGCAGCAGGGCGATCACCAGGAGGATCGGCAGCTCCTGCCAGAAGGGCCGCTTCTTGCGCTCCTTGCGCCGCCCCCCGCCCCCGCTCCCGGCCCGCTCTCCGGCTCCGCCACTGTCCCCGGTCTCCGTGCTCTGCTGGACACTCATCTCCTCGGCCCCTCCCGATGGCCTGCGGGAGTCCGGAACGGAAAGCCCCCGCTGTCAGGAAACGAACCTACCGAACAGAGGTTCCCGGGCGCGCCCTGACGTGGATGCGCTCGCCCTGCGGCCCGAACAGGCTGAGGAACTCCACGGGCTGCGGGCCGGCGTTGCCGAAGGCGTGCGGGGTGCGGGTGTCGAACTCCGCGGCCTCCCCGGCGCCGAGCTCGATGTCGTGCGGACCGAGCAGCAGCCGCAGCCGGCCGGAGAGCACGTACAGCCACTCGTAGCCCTCGTGCACCTTCAACTCCGGCCCGGGCCCGGTGCCGTGCCCCGGCGGCATGATGTGCTTGTAGGCGTGCAGCCCGCCCAGGTGGCGGGTGAGCGGCACGATGGTCTGCCCGTTCCTGGTCACCGGCCGCGGGTGGATCCGCGGGTCGCCGGTGGCCGGCGCGCCGACCAGTTCGTCCAGCGGCACCCGGTACTCGCGCGCCAGCGGCAGCAGCAGTTCCAGCGTCGGCTTGCGCTGGCCCGACTCCAGCCGGGACAGCGTGCTGAGCGAGATGCCGGTGGCCGCCGCCAGCTTGGCCAGCGTCGTCCCCCGCTCCCGCCGCAACGCCCGCAGCCGGGGGCCCACCGTGTTCAGGACGTTCTCGAGATCCGCGTCGTCGGCCATACCCGCCATTCGCCGCCACGGCAACCCGGTTTGTCAAACCGGCACAGCGGGGACGGCGGCGGAATCCTTCCTCCGCGCCCACGCCGAGGAGCCCGGTGACGGACGGAGCGTCACCGGGCCCTCGTCCGGACGTGTCAGCGGTACTCGCGCAGGCGGGGACGGACGCCGACGGCGACCAGGACGAGCGCCGCCGCCAGGACGACCGCGGCCAGGGTCGCGGTGGTGCCGTCGAGGGCGTCGTCGGTGTCGGCGACGGCCGCGTCCATGGCGCGGGAGTTGACGTCGATGGTGTCGCCCATGGCCTTGCTCAGCTGGTCGAACTCGTAGTTGGACTGGCCCTTCGAGAGGCCGGTGTTGAGCGTCACCGCGTCCTTCAGCTGGCCGGCGTCGTGCAGGACGCGGATCTTGTGGTCCACCTGCTGGTAGGACCGGAAGGCCGCCAGCACCCGCTCGGCCGCGTCCCGCTCGCCGGGGAAGGTGATGTTGTTGAGCTCCGTCCCGAGGTAGCCCCCGAACGGCACCGAGCGGTCGGCCAGGTGCTTGGCGGCGGCGGTCTCCAGCCGGCCGTCGTAGTCGGTGACGGTCGCGCCGTCGAGACGGACGACCGCCTGGCTCTTCTCCAGGTAGGTCCGCTGGTACGTGGCCGCGAGCACCGGGTCGGCGAGGTAGCGGCTCTCGTCGGCGTTCATGTCGTAGGCGACGGCGCGGGCCCGGCTGAGCGCGATCACCGAGTCGTAGGCGTTGCTCTTGGCCGTCACCAGGTTGCCGTCCGCCGTGGAGACGAGGTGCAGGCCGGCCGCGAGCACGACGGCGGTCACCAGGGTGACGGCCGCCAGCGCCGGGTTGACGACGCGGTGGTAGCGCACGGCCAGCGTCCGCTGGAGCGCGAACAGCGCGACGAGCGCGAACAGGCCGACGGCGGCCAGCTCCCACCAGCCGCCGTCCAGGTCGGAGCGCTGCTGCGCGTAGACGTGGTCGACGACCGCCTCGTTGGCGGCGGTGACCTCGTCGGCGGCCGGGAGCAACTGCTGCCGCAACAGGTCGGTGGCCTGCCGGTAGGCCGTGAGGGCCTCCTCGGAGGGCTTGCCGGCCGGGGCCTTGGCCTGGTCCTCCAGCAGCTGGGCGCGGGCCACCAGGGCCTCGTAGCTGCCGAGTTCGCCGAGGACGCGCTGGACGGCGCGCTGCGAGGCCGAGTCGTCGGCGGCGGCCTGGGCGGCCTGCTGGAGGTCGTCGTCGGCCTGGGCGCGGCGCTGCTCGTAGGTGTCGAGGGTGGTCCGGTGCAGCGCCGTGTAGTCCGGGTCGGCGCCGATCAGCAGCAGGTTGGCGGCCTGGGCGTCCATGTCGCTGAGCGCGAAGTAGAGGTCGGCGGCGCGGGCCGCCTGCGGGGCGGCGCCGTGGCCGATGGTGTCGGTGCCGTCGCGGGCGCCGCCGAGGACGCCGGTGGCGGTGGCGCCGAGGCCGAGCAGGGCGGCGAGGCTCAGCGCGGTGAGGCCGCGGACGAGGCGCGGGGTGGTCCAGTAGGCCCGGCCGCCCATCCGGCGGGCGCCCTGGCGGAGTCGGTGGCCGAGGCCGGTCGGGAGGTGGTGCGGGACGCGGGGGGCGGCGGGCTTCGGCGGCGCGGCCGCTGGGCTCCCCTCCCCGGGGTCGGAGCCCGCCGCGGAACCCGCCGGGGCGCCCGCTGAGGCGGCCTCCTTGGATGTGGCCGTTCTGCCCTTAGCCGCCGTCGTCATGACCGTACGTCCTCTTCCCCGTTGTACGGTCCGCGGGACCTCCCCTTCGGGGCCCGCGCGGAACCGTTTCCTCTCCGCCGAGCGACGCTGTTTCCGCGCCGTCGACGATGAGACTCCTCCTGGCGCCTCCTTGGCACCGCCGGACGCCGATCTTGACGAACTCTTAGCGCCGTCGGCCCTTGGGTGCAGGCGACGTCTGCGATCCGGCGGTGTCCCGGCCAGGCGGAGCGCCCGTCCGTCGGAGCCGCCCGCAGGAACGAGCGGGGCAGCCGCACGAACCGCACGAGCCCGGTACCTGCACGATCGTTTCCCCGTGGCGGTTCGCCCCGGGGGCACTCGGCGGCGACCCGGCGCGCGCGTCAACAGGCGCCCCAGCAGCGCCCGTTCACACCACCGATCCGTTACGCGCGCACCACCGCCCAACTACGCTACGTCGCATGACTTCTTCGGAGACGGCCCCCGGGCGGGGCACGGCGGTGGTGATCGGCGGCGGACTCGCCGGAACGGTGGCGGCCTGGGCGCTGCGCGGGTACGCCGAGCGGATCGTGGTGGTGGAGCGGGACCACTACCCGGCGGAGCCGCAGTTCCGCGCGGGCGTGCCGCAGGGGCGGCACGCGCACCTGGTGCTGGAGGCCGGGCACCGGGCGCTGGAGGAGATGATGCCCGGCATCAAACAGGAGTTGACGGACGCGGGCGCCACCCGGGTCGCCGCTTCGGGTGATCTGCGCTGGCTCAGCTCGGCCGGCTGGATGGCCGACTACCCGGCCCAGGTGGCCTTCCTGTCCTGCACCCGGCCGGTGATGGACAAGCTGATCCTGGACCGCGTCCGCGCCGCCCCGTCGATCGAGTTCCTGGAGGGCACCGACGTGGTCGGGCTGCTCGGCTCGGCGCACGCGGTGACCGGCGTCAAGGTCCGCGAGCGCGGCCCCGAGCGCGGCGAGGTCCAGGAGATCCCGGCCGAGCTGGTCGTCGACGCGACCGGCCGCTCGACCGGGGTCGCGGGCTGGCTGGCGGAACTCGGCTGCGCGCCGGTGCCCGAGGAGCGGGTGGACGCCGGTGTCACGTACACCTCGCGGCTCTTCCACCGCCCGGCCGGCGCCGGCGACCTCGGCTGCAAGGCGATCTACCTGCAGACCAAGGCCCCGGACGCGCCCCGCCTCGGCGTCCTGCTCCCGGTCGAGGGGGACCGCTGGATCGTCAGCCTGGCCGGCATGCGCGGCGCCGAGCCCGAGCCGGGCGAGGCCGGGTTCGACGGTCAGCTGGCCCGGCTCCGCGACCCGGCCATCCGCGACGCGCTGCGCGAGGCCGAACCCGCCGGCGAGGTCCGCGGCTTCGTCCCCGGCCCGGGCGTGCGCCGCCACTACGAGCGCCGCTCGCCGGAGGGCCTCGTCGCGATCGGCGACGCCCTCTGCACGTTCAACCCGGTGTACGGGCAGGGCATCACGGTCTCGCTGCTGAGCGCCCGGGAGCTGCGCCGCGCGGTGCTGCGGCACGGCGGCATCGGCCACGCCGCCGCGCGCGACGCCAGGCGCGGAGTGGCGGCGGCGTCGAAGAACGCCTGGGTGATGTCCTGCACCGAGGACGTCCGCTTCGCCGCGACCACCGGCGGGCCGTCCGGGGCCATGATGAAGGTGCAGCACGCCTTCCTGGACAAGGTCCTGGCCGCCGCGACCCGCAACACCGCGGTCACGGCGGCCTTCCACGAGGTGATGTCCCTGGTCTCGCCGCCGACCGTGCTGTTCCGCCCGGCGCTCCTCGGCGCGATCCTGCGCGGCTGACTCCGGGGTCCCCTTCGGAGCCGGCTCCGGAGGGGACTCAGCCTTCCAGATGGGCCGCGACGTACGGGACGGCGACCTGGTCGACCCCCTGGTTCCGCCCGAAGGCCGGGTGGACGTTGACCTCGAAGACCACGCCGCCGCTCTCGGCGGCGAGGTCGACGCCCGCGAACGGGAGGCCGAGGGACTTCGTCGCCGAGACCGCCAGATCGGCGATTCCCGGCGGGAGTTCGTCGACCTCCAGGAGCGTGGAGACGGCGCCCTGGACCTCGTTGCACGGCGCGTCCGGGTCGGCCTGGACGTGCTCCGTCGCGCGCAGGACCCGGCCGCCGAGGACGACCACCCGGTACTGGTGGCGCTGCCCGTCGGCGGTGAAGTTCCGGGCGTCCCCGGCGATCAGCCAGTCCGCCCCGAGGGCCGCGTAGTGCCGTGCGGCGACGTCGAGTTGGGCGCGGGTGGTGACGTGGAAGACGTCGTCGCCGCCCATGCCCACGCACGGCCTGGCCCAGACGTCGCCCCCCCCGCCGTGGCACCCCCCCGCCGCGGCCCCCCGGGGCAGGCCCGTCCACCCCGGACACC
>NZ_JBHWGV010000098.1:13877-19504 GCF_042732955.1 Kitasatospora sp. NPDC059747
GCCCCCCCGCGCCGCCCCGCGCCGCGCGCGCGGGGTGGGCCCCCGCCCGCGCCCCCCCCCGGCCGCCGGGCTCGGCCGGGACAGCGCGATCGTCGGCATGTGCGGCACGCCGTCGCGGGTGAAGCAGGCCACCGTGACGTCCTTCTCGGTGGCCGCGCGCCAGGCCGCGGCGTCGGTGCCGAGCGAACGGACGCCGTGGACGCGCAGCAGCCGCTGGCAGTGCGCGAACGCGGGGCGCCGGTGCGGCGGGATCTCGTAGACGACCACCGTGTCCGTCGTCACGGCGCGCCCGTCCGCCTCCAGCCGTACGAGGCCGTTGCCGCCGGCCTCGATGCGGCCGGTGCCGCCGAGCCCGTCGGCGTCGTCCGTCATGAAGTGCCGCGCGTCCACCAGGACGGGTTCCCGGCCGGTCAGCCTCCGGACGGCGGTGGCCATCGCGTCCCGGGTGCCCTCGGTCGAGCCGTGGTCGGTCAGAAGAACGAATTCTCGTCGGCTCATGCCGTCATGGAAGCGATGCGGGCGCGCACGGGACAAGGAGGCCTTGTGCGCCATTCACGCGTCTCGGTGGCCGAAATCGCATCCGCCGTGAGCCCGCTCCGGCCCGCCGCCGTTAATCCGGATGCGGGCCCCCGCCCGCCCGGGTACCCTCGGCCCCATGTCCACGCCCCGAATTTCCTAGCTGACGGACCCGCCTCCACGCCACCCGTGTGTCCGTTCGCTGTTTCGGAGCGTTATCCCATGATCACCACCCGTGGTGTCGACGTGCGCGTCGGCGCCCGTCTCCTCCTGTCCGACGTCAGCCTGCACATCGCCCCCGGCGACCGGATCGGCCTGGTCGGCCGCAACGGCGCCGGCAAGACGACCCTGCTCGCCACGCTCGCCGGCGAGCTGGCCCCCGCCGCCGGCACCGTCACCCGCACCGGCGCGGTCGGCTACCTCCCGCAGGACTCCCGCGCCGCCGACCCCGCCGTCACCGTCACCGACCGCATCCTGTCCGCCCGCGGCCTCGACGCCGCCGTCCGCGCCCTGCGCACCGCCGAGGAGGCGATGACGCTGGCCGAAGGACCGGCCGCCGAGCGGCGGGCGATGGACGCCTACGTGCGGGCCGAGGCCGCGTTCCAGTCGCGCGGCGGCTACGCGGCCGAGGCCGAGGCCGCCCGGGTCGCGGCCGGGCTCGGGCTGCCCACCCGCGTCATGTCCGGCCCGGTCGGCGCGCTGTCCGGCGGCCAGCGGCGCCGGGTCGAACTGGCCCGGATCCTGTTCGCCGACCACGGCACCCTGCTGCTCGACGAGCCCACCAACCACCTGGACGCCGACTCCGTCACCTGGCTGCGCGGCTTCCTGGCCGGCCACCCCGGCGGGCTCGTGCTGATCAGCCACGACATCGGCCTGGTCGCCGACACCGTCAACCGGGTCTTCCACGTCGACCCGCAGCGCGCCACCATCGACGTCCACAACACCGGCTGGCGGGCCTACCTCACCCAGCGCGAGGCCGACGAGCGCCGGCGCGCCCGCGAGCGGGCCAACGCCGAGCGCAAGGCCGCCTCGCTCAACGCCCAGGCCGACAAGATGCGGGCCAACGTCGCCACCGCGACCGCCGCCCGCAACATGGCCCGCCGCGCCGACCGGATGCTCGCCGACCTGGAGCCCGTCCGCCAGGCCGAGCGCGTCGCCCGGATCCGGCTGCCCGAGCCCGAACCGTGCGGCCGCATGCCGCTCGGCGCGGTCAGCCTCGCCAAGGCCTACGGCGGCCGGCCCGTCCTCGGCGGACTGGACCTCGCCGTCGACCGCGGCTCCCGGCTGGTCATCCTCGGCCTCAACGGCGCCGGCAAGACGACCCTGCTGCGGATCCTGGCCGGCCACGTGACCCCGGACTCGGGCCGCGTCGTGCCCGGCCCCGGCCTGCGGCTCGGCTACTTCGCCCAGGAACACGACACCCTCGACCCGGCGCTCACCGTCCGGGACAACCTCGCCCTGGCCGCCCCCGCCCTCACCGACGGCGAACTGCGGCGCGTGCTCGGCGCGTTCCTGTTCAGCGGCGACGACGCCGACAAGCCCGCCGGCGTCCTGTCCGGCGGCGAGAAGACCCGCCTGGCGCTGGCCGGACTCGTCCACTCCGGCGCCAACGTGCTCCTCCTCGACGAGCCCACCAACAACCTCGACCCGGCCTCGCGGGCCGAGGTCCTGGGCGCCGTCGGCACGTACCCGGGCGCGATCGTGATGGTCACCCACGACCCGGGCGCCATCGAGGCCCTCCGCCCGGACCGCGTCCTCCTCCTCCCGGACGGCGACGAGGACCTGTGGAGCGACTCGTACCTGGACCTCGTCGGCCTCTCGTGACGCCGGCGCGCGCGGCGCGCCCGCGCGCGCCCCGCCCCCGGGGCCGCGCCCGGCCCCCCCGGACGGGAACCAGGGGGATGGATGCGCGAGGACCAGCGGCGGGCGGCGGCGACGCGGCGGCAGGTGCTGATTGCCCGATGGGCCGCCCCGCACCAGGTGCGAGCGGCGGGGGAGGCGCTCGACGCGTACCGGGCGAGCGGGCAGCGCCTGGCCGAGGCCCGCCGGGACGGGGACCTGCCGGCGGCACACGAGTCACTCGCCCAACAGGTGGCGGCGCAAGAGCAGTTGGGCGAACTGATCGGCCTGCGGGCGGCGGCCCGGCTGCTGGACGCCGCCGACCGTCCGGCGGAGCCGGTGACCGTCTTCGTCGACGAGACCACCGTGCGCGCCCAGCACGTGCAGCGCGCGGGGCTGGGGACGCTGCAGGCGTACGGCGCGGTCGCGCTGCCCGGAGAGCTGCTGTCGGTCTTCGCCGCCCGCGCGGCCGGGATCCGGGCCGATTTCGGGCTCGGTGACGAGGAGTTGAAGTGGTCGCCGGACCGCAAGCGGCAGCCGGCGCAGTTCGCGCTCGGCGCCCAGGGGCGCGAGCCGATGCAGCGGGCCCTGCTGGCGGCGGCCGCCGAGTGCGGGGCGTGGACGGCGACGGTGGTGTGGGACGAGGAACGCGATCCGAGCCCGGCCGCGCACCGCGAGAAGTGGCTGCTGAAGCTGCTCTACGAGCGGATCAGCATGGGCCTGTCCGACCGGGACGGGCTCGGCACGGTGATCTTCGACCAGAAGCACTCCCTGCGCGGCCATGACGCCGGCTGGCTCGCGGCCACCAGGAAGCTGACGGACCACGGAACCGAGTACACGAGCGCCTCCCGGATCGTGAACCGCTTCGTCATGGGCCCGTCCGACCACCTGCCCGGCCTTCAGCTCGCCGACCTGGTCGTCGGCGCCACGACGGCCCTGGTCGCCGGCCAGAAGAGCGGGCTGGCGCTGCGGGAACCGCTGCTGGAGCTGATCCACCGCCGCGAGGACGGGGACCTGTCCGGCGCCGGACTGAAGCTGTGGCCCAACTCGCTGGAGAACCTGTACTCCTGGATCCAGCACGACCGGCCCGCCGAGCCGGGAGGCGACCTGCGCGAGCTCATGCAGTTGCTCGGCGAGGACCACTACGACGCGCTTCTGGACCGCCGTCCGTTCGCCCGGGACGACGGCCTGACGGAACGCCATTGACCTTCCGCCGGGCCGGAGGCACCGTGCGGTCATGGCTGACGAGCGCCGGACCGGAATCACTTCACGCGAACGAAGCCCCAGCGGTCACAGACCTTCGGCGAAGCGGCCCTCGGCGTCGAGGCCGAACCGTCCGGGATTCGCTGTACGGTGGCGCCGCCCCAGCACCCGCAGCAGGCCCTCCCAGGCGTCGGTGTCGCCCGCGTTCACGCCTGTGCGGTAGGCCGTCTCGGCGCTCGACCAGCGGCCGGCTGCCTCGTGCACCCGGCCGAGACCGACCCAGGCCTCGGGGTCGCCGGCCCGCGCCGCCGCCTCGTACGCCTGCTCGGCGGTCTCGATGTCCCCGCGCTCCTCCCTGACCCGGCCGAGTGCCGTCCAGGCGCCGAGCCCACCGGTTTCCTCGGCCCGGGCCGCCGCCCGGGCCGCCCCCGCCTGGTCGCCGGCGCGCTCACGGATGCGGGCGAGCGCGGCCCACGCGTGGGGGTCTCCGCTCGTGGCGGCTTCCTCGGCCGCCCGGTCGGCGCCCGTGGCATCGCCCGCCGTCTCCCGGTGCCTGGCAAGCATGGTCCACGCGTCGGTGTGCCCGAGCCGGGCCGCCTCGGCTGCGGCCGCCTCCGCGTCGGTCCCTGCTTGCGTCCGTAGCCGGGCGAGCACGCCCCAGGCCTCACCATCGCCGACCCGCGCCGCCTCGCGGGCCGCTTGTTCCGCGCCTTCGTGGTCGTCGGCGCCCTCCCGCAAGCGGGCCAGGTGGCTCAACGCGTTGCTCTCCCCGACAGCTGCCGCCGCACCGAAGGCCTCGGCGGCACCGACAAGATCACCACGTTGCTCCCGGAGCCGCCCGAGGACGGTCCAGGCCTCGGCTCGGCCCACCGCCGCGGCCTGCTCGGCCGCCAGCACCGCGTTCTCTTCGTCCTGTGTGGCCGAGTGCAGGTGCACCAGGTACGTCCAGGCCGATGTCACCCCGCCGGCGGCTGCCTGATGGTAGGCGGTCTGTGCCTCGGCGTGATCGCCGGCCCGCTCGCTCGACTTGCCCAGCCCCAGCCAGGCCGAGGCCTCGCCGGCCGTGACCGCCCGCTGGTAGGCCGAGCGGGCCGGTTCCTCCTCGCCCAGCCGTTCGCGCTGCCGCGCGAGGCTCAGCCAAGCCTGCGCGGTACCGGCCCGCGCGCCTTCCTCAGCTGCCTGCTCGGCGCCGGCGCGGTCCCCGTCCTGTTCCCGTAGCCGGGCCAGCGCGACCCAGGCCCACATGTCGCCCCGGTGGGCGGACTGCGCGAAGGCGCGGTACGCGCCGTCCCTGTCGCCGTCCTCCTCGCACGCCGAGCCCAGCGCGTACCAGGCGCTGGGGTCAGTGCCGGCCGCCGACACCGCGCCTGCCCGGTCGGCCACCTCCGCCAGGAGCAGCACGAGCGCTTGCCGGGCGGCCGAACTGCCCAGCTCGGCCGCCCGCCGGTAGAGCCGCGCCGCGTGCTGGTAGCGGCGGCGCAGGTAGGCGGCCGATCCCAGCGCCCGCAGCGCCTCGGCCGAGCGGGCGTGGTCGGCTGCGGCCAGCCAGAACTGCTCGGGCGGGGCGAGGTGGGTTCGCGTGGGGCGTACGCTCTGGTCGAGGTAGTCCGCAGGACGGTAGGCGTCCGGCGCTCCGAGACCGGCTTCGATCCGCTCGGGAACCAGGGCGGACAGCGCCCCGCCGACCTGTCGGCTCAGCGCCCCGACCGCCTCCTCGAACCAGTCGGAGGCCACGGTGACCCGCGCGGTCGCGGGAAGGTAGCCCGCTACTGCCTCGGCCAGCAGCGCGCCGGGCACCGCACCCGGGTGCCCCAGCCGCCGGGCGTCGAGTGCGACGGTGACCAGGGCGTGCTCGATTTCCGAGAAGTAGTTGCCCGGGCCGCTCAGGTAGCGCCGCACCAGCTCCGGGCCGCCCGTCAGCTGCTGGATCACCTGGCCCTCGCCGCCGGCGGTCTGCCGCGGCGGCGCCGGGGCGGGCGCGCGCCGGGGGGGCGCGGGGGGGGCCCGCGGGGCGCGCGCCCGCGGGGGGCCGCGGGGGGGGGGGCGGGGGGGGTGGGGCGGGGTGCCCG
>NZ_JBHWGV010000098.1:19514-36512 GCF_042732955.1 Kitasatospora sp. NPDC059747
TCGCGCGAGGAGCGGGGGGTGGGCGGGGCGGTCGGCCTCTCGGCGGGGGGGGGGTGGCCTGCGCGCGGCCCCGGCCCGCGGGGGGCCCCCCGCGCCCCCGCGTCCGCGGCGCCGAACCGGGGATCCTCGGCGGCCAGCTTCCGGGCGCCGGCCAGGTCGTCGCCGAGATGGTCGGGCACGTGGATCTCGGCCCGGTACGCCTCCAGCAGGCTGCGCGCCCGGATGTGCTGGTCGGGCCTGCGGCCCGGCCGGAGCGTCAAGCTGCGCGCGTACTCCGGCCACATGCTGCCGACCACCACGACAGGGGCGACCTGGTTCAGCAAGGCGGCGAGCGCGCCCGCGCAGTCCTCGCCGAGCGGTCCGAGCAGATAGCGCTGTGCCTCGTCCAGCCACAGGACCGTGCGCACGTCGACGGAATCGGTGGCGACCCAGTCGACCAGGTCGGCAGGGCCGGAGGGGACCAGCAGCGGCCAGTCGGGCAGCTCGCCGCAGACCGCCTCGTAGGCCGCGCGGGTCTTCCCGGTGCTGGACCGGCCGATCAGTACGGCCAGCGCGGACTTCCGGCCGGTCGCCGCCCGGCGCAGCCGCCCGCGCAGCAGCCGGTCGTGTTCACGGTCGAGGTACGGGGTGATCCGCTCGTCGCCCCAGTCGCCCACGGTCAGTGCAGCGTGCACGCCGAGTACAGTGGCGCCCCACTGCTCGGCGGTCCGCAGCGGGGACTCCGGGCTGTTCTTCGCCTCGATCCACAGTTGGCGGGTGCGGTCCGCCACCTCTTCGACGTCTGCTCGTCCGGCGACCCGGGCGAGCGAGATCGCCAGTGCTTCGGCATCCAGCAGTCCGGGCAGCTTCGCGCGGTCCGGGCCGCGTCGGCCGCGGCCGAGCAGCTGGTTCACGGTGTCCCGGCTCGGCGCGGCGGTCAGCGTGTCGTTGTCGGCGATGTCCTCCGCGATCCGGTCCAGGCTGGGCGTCCCGGCCGCCAGGTAGAGCCGGTAAAGGTGGCTCTTGAACTCGCGCAGTGGCCCCGGTGGCAGCCGGGGCGCGGTCAGCGGCCGCGCGCTGCCCCGGCTCTCGTCGCGTCTCATCCGGCGTTCTCCCGCCTCTGGTCGCCACCCGTCGCACCTGGTCGAGGGCGCCTCATCCGGGCCCATCGTGGGAATCGAGCACGGGCGGACCTCCCGTTCGCCGCCGGACCCATCCCCTGGAGGCCGAGTTGTTTCCCTTCCTCCCTTCCACTGTCGTGACCGCGCAGCGCAGCGGCATCCCGTCTGCGGTGCTGGTGACCGCCCTGCTGGTGCTGCCGCTGCTGCTGGTCACACTCGCCAGCCTGCCGGCCCTGCTGGTGCTGCCGTTCCTGCCCCGCGGGGCCGCGCGCGCCGACCGGCTCGTACGTCAGCTCAGTTGCTGGACCGGGCGTCTGATGCCGGCGCCGAGTCGGTGAATCCGAACCTAGACTGGTGGTGGGCCACCGTTGCACCGGGAGTCCCATGGAACCGATCGTCGACCCTACGGGCGAGCTGAGCATCACCTACGAGCATCTGTCGGACCGGATGACGACGATGCGGGCCACCGGTTCGCTCGACGTGTACACGGCGCCCTGGCTGCGGACCGTGCTGGTCGACCTGATCGCCCACGGACACACCCTGCTGGTTTTTGATCTGAACGAGCTCGAATTGCTGGACAGCACCGGGATGCACGTCCTGGTCGACTCGTTCAAACGGGTCCGGGCCCAGGAGGGTCTTGTAGCGATCACCACGAACCGGGTGCGCATTCTCCAATTCTTCCGGATCACCGGGCTCACCAAGGTGTTCCCGATCCTTGCGAACGCGCACGAGGCCGAGGCCTGGGTCATGCGGGAGTCCCACATCGGGTCGGCGTGAGGGGCCGGGCACATCCGGATCCCGGCGGTGGATGAGACGGTGCCGGCGTTTGTCTCCGCAGCGCCCGGGAAGCCGGCCGTGGGTGCCGGCGGTGTTACGCCCCTACCAGGAGAGAGCACACTCTCACATGTGGGCCGGTACGCCACTCGTCCGTCGTCGGCGCGCAACAGCCGGGGAGCGTCGTGGACCATCCCGGCAGCTCATCAAGAGCTGCCAGGCTGTCGCCGGCCCGGCGCGCCACGCCGTCGGACCGGCCGGCCGGGGCGGCGCCCGCGCCCGCGCTCACACCTCCGTCGCCCGGACGTGCTCGTACCAGTCGCTGCCGCCGTTCGCCGGGTCGTGGCCGGGGTCCCGGCGCCACTCGCTCTTGTCCACCCGGAACGTCGCCCCCGGCATGAGGAGGACCTCCGCCTCGGTGCCCTGGTACTGGTGGAACGGGTCGATGTCGCGGCCGTACTTCCCGGTGAGCGTCAGCTCCAGGAGGATCCGGTGCGTCGCCGTGCCGGAGACCTTCTGCCCGCGCATGAAGTCCAGCCCCACGGACTCCTCCCTGCTGGTGCTGTCGAAGGAACTCGTGAAGACGGAGCCCGGCCGGTAGTTCAGCGCGGCCTGCTTGCCGAGCCGGTAGGGCGACTCGTCCCCGCCGACGTTCCAGTCGCCGCGGAAGACCGTGCCGGTGACGGGCGGCAGCCGGTTCAGCGCCTCCATCGTCATGTCGGCGTGCGCCTTGAGCTCCTCGAAGAGCACCGGCGCGAGGACCTCGATCCGCGCGTCGATGACGGCCATCGCCGCCTTCTTGGCGACCGGGTCCATGCCCCGCGCGGCCGTGAGCTGCGGCCTGATCACCGGGTCCTCGTCCAGGGTGGGCACCGCCTCCTGGTTGTGGCTGTTCTGGGCCGCCCACCTGAGCTGGCCCTTGATCTGCCGCAGGGAGAGGGCCTCGGCGCCCGCGGTGGCCGCGCCGACGGTCCCGTACGGCGCGTACCCCTCGGGCAGCAGCCGGCTGCGCACCACCGAGTTGATCATCTGGTGCGCGCCGCCGGTGTACGCCATCAGTGCGGTCGCGTGGGCCTCCTTGAAACTCTTCGCGACGGCCTCGGTGGAGGCGCCGGCGTTGTCCGCCTTCCACTGGGCGATGCGCGGGGTGGGCGCGGTGTCGCCCGCCACGAAGGCGCCGTACTGGCCCGCTACTTGGGCGGCCGCGGGCTGGCCGGGCTCCATGAAGCCGCTCGCCGCCGGGTCGGTCGTGCGGGGCTTGTTGGCTTCGGCGAGGTACATCAGCTCGTGCGGGAACTGCCCGTCGACGCAGACGTTCTGCCGCAGTTCCTCCTCCGTGAAGGGCGCGATGTGCTGGTACATCAGCGCCGCGCCCTTGCCCGCCCGGAGCGCGGACTCGCCGGGCCCCTTGACTCCGGCCGCCCAGGAGCCGCGGAGGATCTCGTAGAGCGAGTGGTCCCAGGACGGCAGCATCCAGCCCATCAGGGCCATCCGGTAGTCGAAGACGTCCACCCCGGGCACGTTGATCCACTGGAAGGTCTTGAGCATCCGGGTCGTGGTCCCGGACATGCCGGCGACGACCGGGATGCCGCGCGCGGCGTTCGCCTTCGGCCAGGACTCGTTCTGCTGGATCTCCCAGTAGGCGGCGCCCTCGTTCCAGGGCAGCTTGTCGTCCGGGCCGGGCTTGCCGGCGAACGCCAGTTCCCGCGCGCTGAGCGGGGCGCCGCGGTCGGCGTAGTCGCGCGGGGTCTTGCGGTTGGCCTCCTTGTCGGCCTCGCTGCGCTCCTTGCGCGGTCCCTGGCTGTCGATCATCTCCAGGGTGTCGCCGGCGAAGGTCTCGGGGTCGGACTGCCACAGCAGGTTGCCCAGCGCGTACGGGTCCTTCTCGTAGTTGTAGCCCTTGCCCGCGAGGCTCGCCGCGGCCCACAGCGGCGGCCGGGACCAGCCGTTGAGGAACGCGGCGTGCTTCTTCAGGTCGTCCTTGTTCATGCCGAGGGTCGCCGCGAGCTGCGGCCTGGGCCCGATGATGCCGTTGAGGACGTCCTTGAGCGAGAGCTCCGCCCCCTTGTTGTAGTAAGCGGCGTTGTAGACGGCCGTGACCAGTTCGCGGACGTTGCCGTCCCGGGAGAAGAAGTCCTTGATCTGGGCGGTGGTCATCCCTTCGCCCACCTGCCCGGCGCTCGTCCGGTCGTCCTTGAAGAACGACTTGTTGGCGAGCGCCGGGTCCTTGTGCTCCTGGCCGGCGTAGGCGATCAGCAGTTGCTTCAGCCGGTTCACGGTCTTGCGCGCGGCGGCGAGCGCCCTCGGATGCCCGAAGGCGTACGCGCCCAGCCGCTGCTCGAACTTCTCGGCCGCCGCCTGCCAGCCCGTCTTCGCGTAGTACTGGGCGTGGTCGAAGGGCGCCTGACCGTCGCCGAGGCGCTGGACGACGCTCTTCCCGCCGGAGCCGGCACGGGTGCGGGCGGGGGCCGCCCGCTGTACGGGCGCCGCCCCGGCGGACGCGGACGCGGGCACGGGCGCGGCCAGGGCACGGCGGGCGTTGGCCTCCGCCGCGCGTTCGAAGCGGTCGGAGGGGTCCGAGACGCTGAGCCCCGAGCCGTTGTCGGTACCCGCCACCGGCCCCTGGCGCTGCTGGATGACGTGCGTCAGCTCGTGGGCCAGGGTGTGCCGGTCCGCACCGCCGGCGCCGATGACGACGTGGCTGCCGGAGGTGTAGGCGCGGGCCCCCACCTCGGCCGCCGAACGCTGGGCGGCCGGCCCGGTGTGCAGCCGCACGTCGGAGAAGTCGGCGTCCAACCGCGCCTCCATCTCCGCGCGGACCGTCCCGTCCAGCGGCCGCCCGGCGGTGCGCAGCACGTCCGGCACGGACGAGCGCTGCACCGGCGCGCACTCGTCGTGACCGCCGGACGGGCCGTGCGCGTGGTGCCCCGCCTGCCGCTCCAGAGCCCGGCCGACGGCGGCGTTGCCGACCGCGCGCTGCATCGCGAGCAACCGCCCCGCGGGCCCCCGGCCGCCGGACCCGGCCGTCCCGGCCGTCCCGGCCGTCCCCGCGGTCGCGGGGGACACGCGCGCTCTGCGGGGCACGGCCGCACCGACGGCGGCGTCGGCCGGACGCGCCGCGGCGGGCGCGGTCCGGTCGGGACGGGTCTCGGCATCCTGCTGCTCCCGTGAACGCATGCCCCGATCATCGGCCACCACGCCCCACAGGACCAGGCCCCCTGCCCTTGCGCCCGCTCTCGGCCGGAGCCCTTCCGCCGCGTGCCGATCCTGTGCTGCCATACGGGGATGACCGACACTCAATTCCCCCGGCTGAAGCACGGATCCGACGCCTGGTGCGCGGCCCGGGACAGCATGGTCGAGATCGTCAAGGGCTGGGCGGGCGAAGGCCGCACCGACTGCTACGGCGCGCTGAGCGAGTCACTGCGGGACGCGGGCTTCTCGGTCCCGCCCCGGGGCACGCTGATGAGCAACCTCCTGGAGGCTGCGTGCCGAGTCGAGGCCGACAGGGGCGTCCCGGTCATGCTGACCGCCATCGTCGTGAACAAGCAGAGCCGGCGGCCGTCCGGACAGTTCGAGGTGCTCGCCAGGACGGCGCCGTTCCGGCGAGGGGACGAACCGGGCTGGAGCTGGGAGACGGAGAGGGACCGGGTGTTCGCCCACTACAGCTGACCCACGACGAGCCGTCCGGCGCGTCCGGCGGATGCCGGTCGAGCGGCCCGCCTGCCCCGCCCGGCCCGCCTGCCCCGCCTGACCTGCCCGGCCCGCGATCTGATCGCGTGCTGCGCCCGATCTGCCCGGCCTGCCCGGCCGTTCGTCAGCGGTCGAGTTCGATGACGAGCGAGGCGTAGGAGGGGATCATCACCTTCCGGGCGTAGCTGCGCGAGACGATCCGGTAGGGGCGTCCCGGCGCGCGGACCGCCGTGACCATCCGGGCGATCTCGGCGCGTGCGACGGGCGCGCCGAGGCACAGGTGCCGGCCGGCGCCGAACCAGAGCTGGCGCGAGCGCGGGTCGTACGGGCGTGCCAGGTCGAAGCCGCCGGCCAGGTTGTCGGCGGCGTAGGTGACGAGGAGGATCCGCTCGTCCTTGCGCAGGCGGCGGCCGGCCACGGTGACGTCCGCGCTGACGTGCCGTCCGATCACGGGCGCGGGCGTGGTGACGCGCAGTCCCTCGCGCACCGCGTCGCCGACCAGCCCGGGGTCGGCGAGCAGCGGTTCCTGCTGTCCGGTGTCGTGGATCAGCGCGATCGTGCGGGCCATCGCGCTGGCGGCGGTCTCGGTGCCCGCGACGAGCAGCAGCGAGGCGAGGCCACTGGCCTCCTCCAGCGTGATCCCGGCCTCGCGGCAGCGGCCGAGGAGGGTGTCGGGGTCGGCGCCGGCGTAGGCCGCCGGGACGCCGCTGGTCAGTGACGCGACGATCTCCTTGGCCGCTTCGATCCGCTCGGGCGGCAGTTCGGTCGAGGCGGCCGTGTCGAGTGCGAGGGCGGCCAGCCGCTCGCCGGCGGCGAAGGTGTCCAGGTACGCGGAGTCGGGGCTGTCCTGGGGGATCTGCAGGCCGAGCAGGTCGGCCATCAGGCGGCCGACGACGAGCCGGGCGGCCGCGGCCACGTCGACCCGGTCCCCGGCGGCCAGCCGCGCCGTGACGTCGGCGTAGACCGGCCCGGCGGCCCGTTCGACCAGGGCTGCGGAGTTGTCCTCGGTGAACAGGTCCCGGGCGCGCCGGCGCAGGTCCGCGTGGCCGGGGCCGTCGAACAGGCGGGTGACGTACGGTCCGAGGACCTGCTCCCACAGGTGGCCCACGCCGCCCTCGCCGAGCAGGGTGAAGTGCTGGTGGTCGTTGAGCACGGCCCGGATCAGGGTGGGGTCGCTCGCCACCCAGCCCAGCCGGGGTACCCGCCGGATCGGTCCGAAGGGCCGGGACATGGTGATCCTGGTCAGCGTCCACAGGGCGGGCCGGCTGGCCCACAGCAGTCCGCTCTCGTGCCGTTGTGCCGTCGTCGCGCCCATCGTCGCCCCGCCCCCGCTGCCGTCTCGAATGTCCGTGCGGGGAACCGTACCGTGCCTGGTCACGTCAGGGTTCATCGTATGATCGGGCGGCTCGGGGGAGGCTTGAGCACGTGTCGGAGGGCAGCGGACAGTTGGTCGGGCAAGGCGGCGGGGTGCGCGCGGTGATCGCCGCGGTGGCGGTGCACCTGCCGGAGGAATCGCTCACCTCGCGCGAGGTGGAGCAGCGGATCGCCGACAGCGGCCCCTACCGGCCGCGCCCCGGGCTGATCGAGGCGGTCACCGGAATCGCCGCACGGCACGTCGCCCCCGACGACTGGCAGGCCTCCGACCTGGCCGCGGCGGCCGCCCGGAAGCTGCTGGCCGACGCCGGCCTCGACGCGCGGGACCTCGACCTGCTGATCTTCGCCAGCGCCTCGCAGGACATGGTCGAGCCCGCCACCGCGCACATCCTGGCGTCGAAGATCGGGGCGCGCTGCCCGGTGTTCGACGTGAAGAACGCCTGCAACAGCGTGCTCAACGGGATCCAGGTCGCCGAGGCGCTGATCGCCGCCCGGCAGTACCGCAGGGTCCTGGTCTGCACCGGGGAGCTGCCGTCGCGGGCGGTCCGCTGGTCGGTCCGGGACCGGGGCCAGTTCGCCGAGTCGTTCCCCGGCTACACCCTGTCCGACAGCGGCGCGGCCGTGCTGCTGGAGGCGGGAGCGGCACCGGACGGGATCTTCCACCGGGCCTTCACCGCGGACTCCTCGGCCTGGGAGGTCGGCACCCTGCCCGGCGGCGGCACCGCGCACCCGCGGGACCCGGAGGCGGGCTACTTCCGGATGGACGGCGCGCGACTGCACGCGGCCTTCGAGGCGCTTGGCCCCGAGCTGATCCACCGGTCACTGGCCGAACACGGCCTGACCTGGGCGGACTTCGCGGTGGTGGCGGTGCACCAGGTGACCGTCCCGCTGCTGGAGGCCTTCCTGCGCAGGACCGGCCTGACCACCGGACCACTGGTGCCGGTGCTGCCCGGGCACGGCAACCTCGCCTCGGCCTCGCTGCCGTTCCAGCTCGCCCGGGCCCTGGAGCAGGGCCGCTGCGGGCCCGGCGACCGGGTGGCGCTGATCGGCCTGGCCGGCGGGGTCTCGCTCGGCGTCGTCTTTGCGCAGCTGTGAGCCGGGCTGTGAGCCCGGCTGTGAGCCCGCCCGTAGGCCCGATCGCGGGCTCGACTACGAGCTCGACCATGAGCCCGACCATGAGCCCGATCACGAGCTCGACCGTGGGCCCCACCATGGGCCCGGATGTGAGGGAACACCAGTGACCGACCTGTGGGTGGTCGTGCCCGCCTACAACGAGGAGGCCTCGCTGCCGGCCACGCTGCGCGCGCTCGCGGCCCAGACCGACGCGGACTTCGCGTGCGTGGTGGTGGACAACACCTCGACCGACCGGACCGCCGAGGTGGTCCGGGAGTTCGCGCTCACCGCGGACTTCCCGCTGCACCTGATCAGCGAGGCGCGCAAGGGCACCGGCGCGGCGGCCGACACCGGGATGCGGTTCGCGATCGACGCCGGCGCCCGGTACCTGGCCCGCACCGACGCCGACTGCCTCCCGGTGCCCGGCTGGACGGCCGCCGTCCGCCGCGGCCTGGCCGGCGGGCTGGAGCTGGTCACCGGTCAACTCCTGCCGCGCACCGACGAGTTCCGGCTCAAGCTGTGGGAGAGCCGGCTGCTGCCGGCGGTGGTCGCGCTGGCGGCCCGGTTCGGCAGGTTCCGGCCCGGCAACCGCGACCCGCGCTACCTCGGCCCGTACCTGATGTGCCCCGGCTGCAACCTGGCCATCACCGCCGACCTCTACGAGCGCAGCGGCGGCTTCCCGCGCACCGCGATCGAGGAGGTGCACGAGGACCGCGCCCTGGTCAACCGGGTGCGCGAACTCACCACCGCCTACGGCCAGGTCCCCGGCATGCGGGTCTACGGCTCGGTGCGGCGCCTGCGCGCCTTCGGCCTGCGCAACACCCTGGCCTGGTACGCGGACCACCGCTACCGTCCCGACGTGGTCGACATCCGGTGAAGCGCCGCGAACACCTCTGGGAACGACGGGTGCAGCTGGCCGCCCACCCGCTGGCGTACCCGTTCATCACGGCCGTCGCCCGGCGGGGCCCCGCCGTGCGGGTGCCGGGGATCGGGATCGTGGTCGGCGACCCCGGCCTGGCCCGGCAGGTGCTGCTCGACCACGATGGGTTCCGCAAGGACGGCCCCGGCTCCTCGGGCGCGCTGTGGACACCGGTCCTGGGCCCGGCCGTACTCCTGAACATGGAGGGCGAGGAACACCGGCGGCTGCGGGCCGCGCTGACCGGCCTGTTCACCCGGGCCCAGGCCACCGAGCTGTGCACCCGCGTCCTCGCACCGGTGCTGCGCGAGGCCACCGACCGGCTGGCCGCGGGCGGTGCGGTGGACCTGGTCGCCCTGACCAGGGCCGCCGCCGGCACGGTGATCGGCGAACTGCTGGGAGTGTCCGACACCGCCGGCGCGGAGGTGTTCGAGCGGGGCGAGCGGATCGTACGGATGGTCGGCCTGCGCACCAGGGAACTGACCCCGCGTCAGGTCGCGAAGGCCAAGGCGGTGCTGGCCGGCCTGGTGGCGCAGGCCGGCGAGGCGTACGACCGCGCGGAGACGGGCTCGATGATGGGACGGCTGCGCGCCCACGGGCTCGACCGGGAACAGGCGCTCGGGCTGGCGGCGGCGTTCCTGCTCACCGGGACGGAGACCGTGGCGACGACCGTGCCCCGGATCTTCGCGCTCTGGCACGACTCCGGGCTCCTGCCCGCCCTGCGGGCCGACCTGGAGACGGGCGGCGCGGCGCTCGACCCCGCGATCGACGAGGCGATGCGGGTGATCACCCCGAGCCCGGCGATGCTGCGCCGGGCCGCCCGGCCCGGCCTCCTCGGCACGACGGAGGTGCGCGAGGGGGACCGGGTGCTCATCGCCACCGCACGGTGCGACCTGGCCGCCGGGCCGTTCGACCGGGACGCGGCGCTGGGCCGCTGTCCGGCGCACGATCCCAAGCGCCTGTGGTTCGGGGCCGGACCGCACTACTGCATCGGTGCGCCGCTCGCGCTGGCCGAGATACGGGTGCTGCTTCAGGCGCTCCTGACGGCGGGAGCCGGGACCATCGTGCGGCGCCGGGCCAAACGGCGGGTGCTGATCCCCACCTACGCGCGCCTGGAGGTATCGGCCGCGCAAGCGACCGCTCCCCAACGGCGCTCGGACCGGAAACGGCGCACGGACCGGACGAAAACGGAGCTGACCACCTCTTGAACGGCACGCCGAACACCGCAGGCACCGGACTGGCCGGCCGGATCGCGGACCACGCGCGCCGCACACCCGGCACGGCCGCCCTGCTCGACGCACACGGCACACTCACCTACGCCGAACTCGCCCGGCAGGTCGCCGCCACCGCGAGCGGACTGCGCGCCGCGGGCATGTCCGCCGGCGACACCGTGATGTTCGCGGTCCGCCCCGGCCGGGACGCCCTGGTGCTCGGCCTGGCCGTCATGACGGCGGGCGCCGCCGTCGTGGTGGCCGACCCCGGCGCGGGCGCCGAACTCGACGCCGCACGCGGACGGCTCGTCACCGAACGCCTCACCGCACCGCGCTGGCTGGCCGCCGAATCCTGGCTCTGCGCGCTCGCCACCCGCACCACGGGACGCACCCTGCTGCGCCGCCTCGGCCTGAACCTGCCCGCGCTCGCCGACCCGGCCCTGCGCCTGCTCCACACCGGCCCGCGCCTGCCGGGCCTGCCCCCGGACGCGATCCCCGCCGCCACCCTGGCGCACACCGCACCCGCACCCGCGCCGGCGTCGGCACCTGCGTCCGCCCCCGAGGGGGACCCGCACCGCCCGGCCCTGGTCGTGTTCACCTCCGGCACCACCGCCCGCCCCCGCGCGGTGGTGCACAGCCAGGCCACGCTGCTCGCCGGCGCCGACCTGCTCGGCGAGAGCCTGGGCCTGACCACCGCCCCCGCCCCGGTGGTCGTGCACTCCGAACAGCTGATGATGGCCTTCGCCTTCCTCGCCGCCGGCGCCACCTGGTCGACGGCGCCCCTGCCCGTACGGCCCAAGCGGTTCCTGCGGGACCTACGGCGCCGCCGGGCCACCCACACCTTCGCCACCCCGGCGTCCCTGGCCCGGCTGCTCGACGCCGGCCGCCTCCCCGACACCCTGGGCACGGTGCTGCTCGGCGCCGCCCCCGTGCCGCCCCCGATCCTGCGCCGCCTGCGCGAGGCGCTCCCCTCGGCCCGGACCGCGGTGATCTACGGCGCGACCGAGATGCTGCCGATCGCCGTGACCGGGGGAGAGGAGAAGCTCGGCCACGCACCCCGCGGCGACCTGGCCGGCCACCCCCTGCCCGGAGTCACGGCACGCCTCAACGACGAGGGCGAACTCCTGCTGCGCGGCCCCCACCTGGCGATCGGCTACCTCGGGGACGGACCGATCGGCGAGCTCAACACCGGCGACCGGGCCCGGATCGACGCCGAAGGCCGGATCGTGCTGCTCGGCCGGACCAAGGACATGCTCATCCGCGGCTCCTTCAACCTCTACCCGGGCCTGTACGAACCCGCGATCGCCGCCCTCCCGGGCATCGCCGAAGCCGTCATCGTGGGCGTCCCCGACCCGCACACCGCCGACGAGGCGGTGGTGCTGGCCGTGTGCCCGGACGGCTCGCTCCCGCAAGCCGAACTCCTGCGCTCCCTGCAACGCCACCTGCCCCGCACGATCGACCACGCGGCACTGCCGGACCGGATCCACTGCCTCCCGGCGATCCCCCGACGGGGACGGACCGAGAAACCCGACCGCGAACGACTGCGCGCGCTGGTCACGAAGGACCTGAAGGCCACGAAGGCCACGAAGACTACGAAACGTACGAAGGCCACGAAGGCCACGAAGGAGACGCCGTGATCACCGTCGTCACCGGGGCCAGCGGCTTCGTCGGCAGCGCCCTGTGCCGCGCCGCAACGGCCGCCGGGCACCAGGTGCTGGCGCTGGGACGGCGCCCCACCGTCCCCGCCGACCTGATCGGCGGCGCTCCCTACCTTCCCTGGGACCTGGCGGACCCCGCCGCCCGCCCGGCCCTGCCCGCCCCGTTCACCCACCCCGACGCGGTGATCCACTGCGCGGGCCTGGCCACCGACTGGGCCCGCCCCGAGGCCTTCCACCGCGGCAACGTGCTGGCCACCGGGGGAGTGCTGGCCGCCTTCCCCGAGGCGGCGCGATTCGTGCACGTGTCGACCGCGAGCGTCTACGACCCGCGCCGGCCCACCGTCATGGCCCGCGAGGACGAGGCCGCCACCGTCCGCCACACCGACGCCTACGGGCGCTCCAAGGCGCTGGCGGAGGAGAAGGTGCGCCGGGCCCGCCCCGACGCGGTGATCCTGCGCCCGCACGCCGTCTACGGCCCCGGGGACACCACCCTGCTGCCGCGCGTCCTCCAGGCGGTGCGCCGGACCCCGCGCGGACCGCGGCTGTTCGCGATCGGCGACGGCAGGCAGCGGCTGAGCCTGACCAGCGTGGCGAACCTCGTCGACGCCTGCCTGCTCGCCGCCGGGGGCCGGGCGTCCGGCACCTTCAACATCACCGACCGCGACCCGGTCGTACTGGACGACGTGCTGCGCCAGGTCCTCACCGCCCACGGCCTCCCGGCCGCACCCGTCCACCTCCCGCTCGCCCTCGCCCTCCCGCTGGCCCGCACCGCCGAACTCCTGGCCCGCACCACCGGATCCGCCCGCCGCCCCCGCCTGACCGTCTACGCCGTCCGCCACCTGGCCCACGAACGCACCCTCGACCTCACGGCCGCCCGCACCCACCTGGGCTACCGCCCCGCACCGACGGACCTGGAGCCCGCCCTGCGCCGGGCCTGATGCGACGCCGGCTCCGTCTCTGTCGACGCCTGGCGGCGTCCCACGGCCCAGTTCACAGCGGTGGGAATTTCCCAGGCGTCTCCACCTCGGGCCCGGGCCTTCCCGTCGCAGCGGCCGCGGGCCAGCGTGGTCGGTGCCGCCGTCGGTGGCCGCCGCTCGACCCGGCGTGGACGCGAACACGAGGGGAACAACCGTGCAGGACATCAAGCGCAAGAGGCCGTCGGCCCGTGGGAAGCTGCTCGCACCGCTGTGCGCCGCACTGCTGACGGCCGCGGCGTCCGTCGGGGCGACGGGCACGGCGTCCGCCGCCGGCGACACGGGCGAGTGGCTGGTGAGCTCCAGCTCCCAGCTCTGCGCCGACGCCCCCGGGGCCTCGACGCGCTGGGGGACGCACGTCGATCAGTGGGACTGCGTGAGCCAGTCCAACGAGCTGTGGATCAGGCAGAAGGTGCGCACCGTCAAGGGCAAGGCCTACTACCTGCTCAAGAACACGGCGACGCGGCTGTGCATGAACGTCGACCACGCCAGGCGCGACAACGGCGCCCCGATCATCGAGTGGGGCTGCAACAGCTCGTCCGACAACGAACTGTGGCACCCGATCCTGATCACCGACAACAGCCAGGAGTGGGTCAACCTCCGCAGCAACAAGTGCCTGACCGTCGCCGGCGACGCGCACGACAACGGCGCGTGGCTGATCCAGTACGACTGCGGCCGCCACGGCGACCAGATCTGGATCACCTCCGGAGGCTGAGCCGCGGAAATCAATGACACCCCGTCACCGCACTGCCGCCGCAGCCGGCAGCCGGTAGCCAAGAGGGCCGACGCCCGTCGCGGCGCCGGCCCTCCAGGCCTTCGGCCCGTCCGGTCACGGCAGCAGCAGGCCCCAGAAGAGCGCCCACGGCACGAACACCGTGCCCGCCACCAGCAGTGCGCCGATCCGCACACGGGCACCGGCCGGGGCCGGAGCCCGGCCGCGCCACGCCCGCACCGCCGTCACACCGGTGGCCACCACCGCGCAGACGGCCAGCAGTTGCAGGATCGACCAGACCACCGGACGGCCGCCGAGCTGCGGCCCGGTGGCGAGCGTCGTCGTCACGAAGAGGAAGTAGCCGAGGAAGCCGAGCGTGGCGGCCAGGCCGCTGCCCGCGAGCCAGCGCGCGGCCCTGGCGCCCGGTGCGGCGGGACGCCGGCGCAGCCGCCGCACCAGACCCGACAGCAGGTACCCGGCGAAGACGAGGGTCATCAGCAGGAAGGCGGCCGCCTGCGCCACCGACCCCTCCGGGGCGGGGACCGCGGCCAGGGCCCGGCTGCGGCGGTCCTGCCCGGGCAGCGGGTCGTTCACCCGGTGGCCCTGGCCGGCCACCCAGGCGGCCACGGTGTCGACGTAGCCCGGCGTCAGCTGCTCGCCCCGCGTGAAGCCGTCCGCGGAGACGTGCAGCTTGTGGTCCGCCTGCGGGAAGAACCGCAGCGTCAGGTCGTCGTTGCCGCCGCGGTGCAGCGCGTCGCCGATGATCGCGGCGCTCTCGGCCGGCGGCACCTGCTTGTCGTTGCCCCACAGGGCGAGCACCGGCTGACGGAGGTGTTCCAGCACCGGTACCGGGTCGTAGTGCGCCTCGGGGAACAGCCCGGCGTCGTCCAGCAGCCGGGTGCCCGTCACCGACACGCTCTCCAGCAGCGAGCCCGACGCACCCTCGTGCCGCAGCCTGTTGTCGAGGTGCCACGCCTGCTGCCGGGCCGGGGGCAGGCCGGAGGCGCCGACCACGACCACGTACGCGACCTGCCCGGAGCGGCTCGCGGCCAGCGGGGCCACCCAGCCGCCCTCGCTGAACCCCCAGAGCCCGATCCGGTGCGGGTCCACGTCCGTGCGCTGCGCCAGCGTGCGCACGCCGGCCAGGGCGTCGTCGGCCAGCTGCGAGTACGACCGCCGGGTCATCGAGTACCCGGTGGTCCGCTTGTCGTAGCCGAGCACGACGAACCCGGCCCGGGCCATCGCCTCGGCCTCGGCCCGGTACCCCGCCCGCTTCTCCGGCCCCGCCCCGTGCACCAGCACGATCCCGGGCCTGGGCCCCGTTCCGCCGGCGGCCTCGGTGACCGTGCCGTGCAACGTGACGTCCCCGCTGCGGAAGTCCACGTCCTGCTCGACCTGTTGCCCGGACTGTTGCCCGGCCGGGGCCGCCGTTGCCGCTGCCGTTGCCGTCGTCGTCGCCGGCACCTGCCCGCCCAGCGCCACCGCCATGGCCACCAGAGGTGCCACCCACCGAACCCGCATCGCCGTTCCCCCGTGATCAGCGCACCCGACCCGACCGGCCGGCTGCCTGTCAGCGATCGTGCCAGGAGGGCGAGTCGCCGCGGATCCGGCGGGCCACCGGCTTCGGGAGGGGGAAATCCCCACCTCCTCCGTGGGAAGCCGAAGCCCGGGCGGGGGCGCGCGTCCCCTGTCCCGGCTCCGGGCCGCTACCAGGTCACGAACCCCGCGGTGCCGCTGGTGCCCGGTCCGAGTTTGGGCAGGTGGCCCTCCGCCGACATGTCCAGCCGCCAGTCGCCGTCCGCCCAGAGCAGGTTGGCGGTCGTCGAGCCGTGGATCCCGGGCGGGGCACCCGGCAGGTCGACGAGCAGCATGACCATGGACTTCTCGGGCGTGTAGGTCATGACGGAGAAGGCGACCACCTTGACCGAGCCGACGCCCTCGGCGTGGAGCGGGTCCTTGAGCCGGCGGTCGGCGTAGTCCTTGGCGGCGGCGGGCGGGTAGATCTGGGCCCGGGCCGCCCGTTCCCAGTCGTCGTGGCCGGTGTCGATCGCCGCGAGCACGGCGGCGGCCCTGGCGGCGCCCTCGGGGGTGTGCGCGAAGCAGTGCCAGAAGCCGCCTTCGTAGAGGAGCGGGCCCGCGGTGTGGGAGGTGGGGACCAGCAGCGAGCCCAGCGGCTTGAACTCCGTCCCGGGCGGGGTGGCGGTCGGCTTGTGCTGGTCGTGGTCGTCGGTCTGGCAGCCCGGGCCGCGATCCCCGGCCGGCGCCGGCACCGGTGCCGGTGGCGCGGTGGTGGCAGGGGCGGTCGTGGCCGGCGCGCTGGCGGCGGTGGTCGGCGCGGTGGTGGTCGGGCTCGGTGCCCCCGCCGCGCTCGTGGACACGTCGGTGGATGCGGTGCCCGCCGAGGTGGATGCCGGCGTGCAGGCGGCGCTCAGGGCGATGGCGGCGATGGCGGTCAGGGCGGCGGCCCGGGATCTGATGGACATGGCTGTGGTGAGTCCCCCGTGGTGATGTCGATTCCGACGGTAGGGATCATGCCATCCCCGGGCGGCGAACCCGCCGCCCGTCCCGACGGCTGGTCAGTCGACCGCCAGGCGGCTCCGAGTGCGAGCGGGTGCCGGCCCGCCGTCGGGCCGGGCCGGGTTCAGCGTGGCCGCAGCCCGTCGAAGACCACCGCGAAGACCCGTTCCCGGGCGGCCGCGTCGTTCCCGAGGTGCTCCATGGTGGTGGTCGTACCGACCAGCAGGGCGATGACCTCCGGCGGGCCCAGCTCCGGGCGGACCGCCCCGGCCCGCTGCGCCCCGGCCAGTAGCTCGGCGAGCCGCGCCCGGATCGCCGAGCTGGACTCCTGCAGGGCCGCGTGCGCGTCCACGCCGGCCGCGGCGAGTGCCCGGGCGAACTCGTTCTTGCCCGCGGACTGTTCGACCACCAGGCGGAAGCAGTCGAAGAACGCCTCGGCGGGAGCGGACTCGGCGGGCAGTTGCGCTGCCCGGGCGGCGATCGCCTCCAGCCTCCGTACCATGACGGCTTCCAGCAGCGCTTCCTTGGTCGGGAAGTGACGGAAGAGCGTGCCGACCCCGCGCTGGAAAGCAGCTGAATCCCGGTAGCCGGACGCACCGACAGGCCGAGGATGTCCGGGCTGGGGAGGGGCGGCGTGCCGAGAGAGTCCCCGGGGGCGGCGCGTCGAGGAAGGGGAGGGGGCAGGGGGGTGGGATCGGGCGTCTACTCCGCTCCCCGAGGCGTACCAGGGGGACCGTCCAGCCACCCCCCTTTGCCCCAGGCCGTTTACGGCGGACACTGCGGGCCGGAGCCCGAGCGGGCGCCGCCCACCCTGGCCCGACCCGCCGACAGGGCCGCGGCCCCATCCGTGGACATCGACAACTGCCCGGCTGGCGGGCTGCCCGGTTGGCCGTCCACCACGGCCCGGGGGCGGCCCGCCCCGCGGGGGGGGCCCGGGGGGGCCCCCCCCCCGGGGGGCG
>NZ_JBHWGV010000099.1:0-1912 GCF_042732955.1 Kitasatospora sp. NPDC059747
CCCACGGCAACAACCCCACCATCTGGCCCACCTACACCCACACCTACCACAAACAAACCAACCACTTCGACCACACCAACTACCAAACCACCACCACCCAAAACACCACCCACACCACCCACAACTAACCAACACACACACAAAACCGAAGGCGAGGTCAACTGCCGTGCACACCATCGACGTCATCGACGAGACCATCCTCAACCACCCCACCGACCGCGTCTGGCACGCCCTCGTCGCCGAGCTCAACGGCGCCGCCAACTGGTGGACCCCCCACAACACCTTCCAGCCCGGCCCCACCGCCCCCCAGCACAAGGGCGGCACCTCCCGGATCACCGTCCACCCCAACGGTGTCGGCAAGCCCGGGCCGAAGTTGCGCTTCACCGCCACCACCACCCACGTCGACGCCGAGCGTCAGCTCACCACCGCTCTCTCCGGCCACTTCACCGGCGACTTCTCCTACACCCTCACCCCCGTCGACGACGGCGCCCGCACCCGGCTGACCATCACCTTCACCAGCACCCCCCACGGCTGGCCCGCCCTCCTCGACAAGGTCGCCCACCTCGGCTTCAAGCACTCCCAGCAGACCCAGCGCGCCCTCACCCAGCTCCGCACCCACCTCGACACCCACCAGGACGACGCCAAGGGCACGAGCGCGTGATCACCGCCGCGGCGCCGCCCGCCCTGCCGATGCGCGGCGCCGCGCGTGGCCCTGTCCGGTGGGCGGAGGCGTTCGGAGACGGGCCGCAGGCGCCGCTCCTCCCGGCCGAGGCCGCGCACGTCGCGGGGCGGCCGGAGCGGCGCACGCGGCAGTTCACCGTCGCCCGTACGCTCGCGCGGCGGGCGCTCGGGCAACTCGGCTTCGCACCGGCGCCGTTGCTGCCCGGGGCCGGGGGTGCACCGGTGTGGCCGGACGGCGTGGTCGGCAGCATCACGCACTGCGACGGGTACACCGCGTGTGCGGTCGCGCCGGCCGGGCGGCTCGCCTCGCTCGGCATCGACGCCGAGCCGGCTCGGCCGCTGCCGGTCGGCATCCTGGGGCTCACCGCCTCCGCCGCCGAGCGAGCCGGTCTGGCGCAGTTGCCTCCGGGCCTCGTCCCCTGGGACCGGCTGCTGTTCAGTACCAAGGAGGCCGTCTACAAGGCCTGGTACCCGCTGACCCGGCAGTGGGCCCCGCTCGTCGAGATGCCCGTGACGGTGTGCCCTGACGGGACCTTCACCACCCACCGGGATGGACAAACCCTCACCGGCCACTGGCACCACACCGGCGGCATCCTGATCACCACGATCGCCCTCCCGTGAGCCCGTGCCAGGATGGCTCCATGCTGAACGCGGCGCTGCGCGCCTCCACCTCGCCGTCCTGGTCGGACCGGGCGAACGCCGGCCGGCAGCTCGCCGCCCACGCGGACGTACCCGAAGTCGCGGCGGTCCTCCGCCGCCTCCTGCAGGACGGCCACGACACGGCCGTCACGCAGGGGACGGCGGAGGCGCTGCTCAGGCGGCGCGATCTCCTGGGCCTGCGACTGGTCCTCGCGGCCTTCGCCGGGGCCGACGTCGACACCACCGACCACCTCGGCGACGCGATCCTCAACGTCTGCCTGCGGTCGGACGAGGACCAGGAGTACTTCGAAGGCCTCGCGACGGAGCTCGCCTCGGACGCGGAACCCGACGAGGCGGCGCGTACGGAGGCCGGGCTCCTGCTCCAGGAGTGGAATCCTCGCTTGGCATGATGCCGGTCATGGGAACATCGCTGCACATCGAGGGCTATTCCGCGGCCGACCGTCCGGTCTCCACGCCGACGACCAAGTTCGGCGGCCAACCGGTGTGGGGGGCCCGCCCCCCCGGGGCCGGGAGCACCGCCAGGGGCCCGCCCCCGGGGGGAGTGCGGCCCGGCGCGGTTGGGCCCCGGGGC
>NZ_JBHWGV010000099.1:1922-35396 GCF_042732955.1 Kitasatospora sp. NPDC059747
ACCCCCCCGCCACCCACCGGGCGCCCCCCCCCGGGGGCGCGGCCCCGCCCCCGCGGGCCCCGCCCCCCACGGCATGGGACCGGCCGATGCGGTTCGTCGGCCAGGTCGAGTTGGGCCCGGTGCTCGGAGCGGCCGGGGACGGGAAGGTGGCCTACCTCTTCGTGACCCACGCCGATCACGAGGAGGACTTCTTCGATCCCGACGTCATCGACCCCGACGGCGGTGAGAACGCGGTGATCGTGCAGCCGGCTGGCGACCTTGCCGGCCCGGTGCTTCCGCTCACGACCCTGCCACTGGAGACCGGCCCCGGCCTGTACGGCGACGACGGGTCGGCCGTGGAGTTCACCGTCGATCTGCGGCCCGTCTCCGAGCCCGCTCCCATGACGGATGAGGAACTCGAAGCCCTGCCGGCCGCCGACCGCGACCGCTACGTCGAGCGGATCGACGGCGACAAGATCGGCGGGACGCCACTGTTCTTCCAGGGGGACGAGTGGCCGGACGGCGGCCCCTGGCGACTGCTGCTGCAGCTGGACTCGAACTGGGTGCCGTTCCAGCTCAACCTCGGCGCGTCACCGAGGTTGTTCGCCTTCGTGTCCGAGGACGGTGCCCAAGGCAGGATGCTCGTCCAGGACTCCTGAGCCGTCAGGAATCCTGAGCCGTCAGGACGCCCGAGTTGGCAGGGCGCCTCAGCCGTCAGGGCCCCTCCCGGTGGAAGACCCGGGGCCGGTACCTACCTCCCCACCTGGGGGTTCGGTTTTCCGAACCCCGGATTCGGGTGCCAGCACGATCGTTTTCGGCGCTCCGCCCGCCCAGGATTGAGGCATGGCTGAGATGACGATGGATCCGGGGACGGCGGTCCTCGCCGCGCGGGCCGAGGGGCTGTACCGGGAGTACGGTCGCGGCTCGGGTGCCGTGCGGGCGTTGCGCGGGGTGTCGGTGGGCTTCGCGCCCGGGACGTTCACGGCGGTGATGGGGCCGTCCGGGTCCGGGAAGACCACCTTGTTGCACTGTCTGGCGGGCATGGACCGGCCCTCCCGGGGGTCGGTCTGGTGGGGCGGGACGGAGGTGTCGCGGCTGCCGGAGCGGCGGTTGGCGCAGGTACGGCGCAGCCGGGTGGGGTTCGTGTTCCAGGCGTTCAACCTGATGCCGGCGATGACGGTCGCGCAGAACGTCGAGCTGCCGGCTCGGCTGGGTGGTGAACGGCCGGCCCGGGGTCTGGTTTTGGAGGCGATAGCGAGGGTGGGGCTGGCGGGGCGGGAGCGGCACCGGCCGGGGCAGCTGTCGGGTGGGCAGCAGCAGCGGGTGGCGATCGCCCGGGCGCTCGTGAGCCGGCCGGAGGTGCTGTTCGCGGACGAGCCGACGGGGGCGCTGGACCGGGCCACGGGGCACGAGGTCCTGGCCCTGCTCCGGGCGGGGGTGGACGAGGACGGGCAGACCTGCGTGATGGTGACGCACGATCCGGTCGCAGCCGGGTACGCGGACCGGGTGGTGCTGCTGGCCGACGGTGTGGTGGTCGACGAGCTGGAGCGGCCCACGGCCGCCCAGGTCGGCGAGCGGCTGAGCCGGCTGGGCGGGTGAGGGCCGTGGTCTCGATCGCGCTCGGGCAGCTGCGCCGGCGGCCGGCCGCCTTCGTCGGTCTGGCGGTCGCGCTGCTCCTCGCCATCGCCGCCGTGACGCTCTTCGGTTCGCTGATCGCCGCCCAGGCCGCCGCTCCGGCGGCTGCCCGGAAGGCCGTCGCCGGGCCGGGGGTGATGGTGATCGCCGGTGCGTTCGGTGAGATCGCCGTGCTGGTGTCGTTCTTCGTCGTGGTGAACGCGCTGGGCTTCGCCCTCCGGCAGCAGCACCGCGAGCTGGCGCTGCTGCGGACGATAGCGGCCACGCCCCGGCAGGCGCGGCGGCTGGTGCGCGGCCAGGTGCTCGCGACGACGCTGCTGGTGGCGGTGCCGGCCTGGGCCTTGGGGGCGGTGTCGGCCCGCTGGTTCCTGGCCGCGTTGCAGCGGCGCGGGATGGCGGCGCCGGGTGTGCGGGTGCCGGGCAGTCCGGTGCCGATACTGGTCGCGGTCGCCGCCGCACTGGTCGTCGGCCTGGTGGCGTCGGCGGTGGCCGCTCGGCGGATCTCGCGGATCGCGCCGGCGGCCGCGCTCACCGCGAGCTCGACCGAGCAGGGGCGGACGGGTGTGCTGCGGCTGCTCGCGGGGGCCGGTGCGCTGGTGGGTGGCGGGCTCCTGCTGCGGCTGGCCGCGACCAGGTCCGCGGAGGACCTGGACAAGGCCGCTCAGGCGGCGCTGCTCGGTTCGCTCGTGCTGCTGGTCGCCGCGGCGCTGTTGGGGCCGCTCATTACGCGCGTGCTGGTGGCCGTCCTGGGCGCACCGATACGGGTGCTCGTCCCCGGTGCGGGGTGGCTCGCCGACGCGAACATGCGCGGGTACGCGCGGCGGTTGTCGTCCGCCGTGGTGCCGGTCGCCCTGCTGGTCGGGCTTTCGGGCACCATGTCGATCATGACAATTACCGCCGGGCACGCCGCACGGGCGAGCGCGGGCAGCGTCACCTCCGCGACGGACGTCTGGCTGCGCCAAGCCGAGTTGGGGCTGCTGATCTGCTTTGCGACCGTCTCCACCCTGAACACCCTGGTCGCCGTGACCGCCGAGCGGCGCCGCGAGTTCGCGCTGCTGCGGCTGGTCGGCGCGACGCGTGGGCTGCTGATGCGCATGCTCGGTGCGGAGGCGGTGCTGACGGCGGCGCTGGGCGTGCTGCTGGGCGCGGCGGTGGCGGGGGCGGCGTCGGCGGCGTTCAGCCGGGCGGTGACGGGTTCGGCGGTGCCGTCCGTCCCGGTGGGCGCGTGCGGATGGATCGTGGCGGGCGCGGTGGCGCTCACCGTTCCGGGGATCCTGGTGACGGGTCTGCGGGCGATCGCGGGTCCGGCGACGGAGCTGGCCGGCGGCGGACGTGACTGAGACTGCATCGAGGGAGCGGCGGCCGTACCTCTCCGTGCGCAAGGGCGAATGGGCGTTCGCCGTCCTCGGCCTGCCGCTCGCGCTGCTCGGCAGCCTGTACGCGGTCGCCGTCCTCTACGCGGGGGCGCTGCTGTCGCTCACCGTGCTCGGCCTGCCGTTCGTCGTCGCCGCGCTGCTCGGCGCGCGCGGGATCGGCGCACTGCACCGGTGGCTGGTCGGCCGGCTGCTGGGCGTGTACGTCGAGCGGCCGGCCCCGCTGCCGCGGCCCAAGGGCGTGTTCGCCCGCGGCCGGGTCGTGCTGACCGATCCCGTCGCGTGGCGGACGCTGCTCTACCTCGTCCTGCGGCTCCCGGTCGGCACCCTCGGGTTCGCCGCAGCCGTGGGGCTTCCCCTCGCGTGCGGCTGGCTGATCGGCTTCCCGCTCTGGGTGCGTCTCCTGGACGGACCGCACCCGGTCGACTGGCTGGACACGGCGCCGCTGGCCGGCCTGGCCCTCGTCACCACCGTGCCCGCCGCCGTCCGGGCGACGGGCGAGCTGAACCGGTGGCTCGCCCGGCTGCTGCTGGGCCCGGCCCGCGCCCAGCAGCGCGTCCGGGAGCTGGAGAGCGCCCGGGCCGTCCTGCTCGCGGAGAACACCGACCAGCTCCGCCGCCTGGAGCGCGACCTGCACGACGGCACGCAAGCCCGGCTGGTCGCCCTCGCCATCACGCTCTCCCTGGCCGACGACACCCTCACCGGAGCGCCGCCGGACGCCGAACGGCTGCGCACCCTCGTCGACCGCGCCCGCGGCCAGACCGACGACACCATCGCCGAGCTGCGCCGCCTCACCCGGGGCATCCACCCGGTGGCCCTGGACGGCGGCCTCGGGGAGGCACTGCCGGGGCTCACCGCCACCTCGCCCGTGCCGGTCGACGTCAGTCTCGACCTGCGGGAGCGCCCGGACCCGGCCGTCGAGCGGGCCGTCTACTTCTGCGCCGCCGAGCTGCTCACCAACGTCGCCAAGCACAGCGGCGCGCAGGCGGCCGAGCTCACCGCGCACGCCGCAGACGGCCGGATCCGCCTCATCGTCCGTGACGACGGCCGGGGCGGCGCAGCACTCGGCACCCGACCCGAACCCGGCACCGGACCCATCGGCGGCACCGGACCCGCACTCGGCACCGCACCTGGCGGTGGCACCGGCCTGACCGGTCTGGCCGAGCGGCTCGCGGCGGTGGACGGCGTCCTGCGCATCGACAGTCCGCCCGGCGGACCGACGGTCGTCACCGCGGAGCTGCCGACGCACCTCTGAACGCCCCTACGAGTTCACGCGCCCTACGAACCTCCCAACGAACCTGCAGGAATCATCGTCGCCCCGCCGGCAGGTCCGACGGCAAAAATCGGTAGGCCGATCCGGCCGGATCTGCCACGATCACCGGATGGGTGCATTGGATGCGGTGGCGGCCAGGGTCGCCGGCGGGGCCACCGTGGAGTTCCGGCCGAGCGGCTCGTCGATGGTCCCGCTGATCCGCAGCCGCCAACTGGTGACCGTCACCCCGGTCGACCCGTCGAAGCTGGAGCCCGGGGACATCGTCCTCGCCCGTGTCGCCGGGACGGTATACCTGCATCTGGTGTCGTCCCTCGATCCGGCGAAGCGGCGCGTACAGATCAGCAACAACCGGGGCCGCGTCAACGGTTGGACCGGTCACGACCGCGTGTTCGGCATCTGCGTCGCGGTCGACGGGGTCCCCCGGGCCGGTGCGGCCGACAAGGCGGTCAAGGCCGTCAACTCCCGTTCTCTGCCAGATAGGTGAGGACCGCCTTCACCCGCCGGTTGTCGGCCTCCGTCGCGTGCAGGCCGAACTTGGCGAACACCGCGGCGACGTGCTTCTCCACCGCGCGCTCCGACACCGTCAGGAGTCCGGCGATGGAGCGGTTCGAGTGGCCCTGGGCCATCAGCTCCAGCACCTCGCGCTCGCGCGGGGTCAGGGTGTCCACCCGGCTGCGCTGACCGCCCCGAAGGAGCTGGGCGACGACCTCCGGGTCGAGCGCCGTGCCGCCCTCGGCGACCCGGTGCAGCGCGTCCACGAACTCCGAGGTGCGGGCCACGCGTTCCTTCAGGAGGTACCCGACGCCCGCCGAGCCGTCCGCCAGCAGGCGGGCTGCCCAGGCCGCTTCGACGTGCTGGGAGAAGACCAGGATGCCGACCCCCGGCGCCGTCGCGCGGATCTCGACTGCGGCGCGGATGCCCTCGTCGGTGTGGGTGGGCGGCATCCGGACGTCGACGACGGCCACATCCGGCCGGTGCTCGGCGACGGCGGCCAGCAGCTCGGGTGCCGTCCCGGCGGTGGCGACGACGTCGCAGCCGCGGGCACCGAGCAGTTCGACCATGCCGTCGCGGAGGACGACGGAGTCCTCGGCCAGGACCACGCGCAGGTGCTTGTTGATCACCCGACCATTATCCGGTCGGCCCGACCCCGCCCGCCCACTCTACCGTGGCTCCTCGACCAGGGAGTCGAGTGCCGCTTTGACGCCGAGGTCACCGACGTCGACTTCGCGTTCACCGCTGAGGGAGCGTCGGGCCCGCCCGGAGCCGTCCGGGCGGGCACGCGTGTCGGGCGGGTCCGCTCAGCGCGAGCCGCGTCCGTGGAGGAACAGCGCACGGGTCAGGGCCGCCAGGCCCGCCGTGCACAGCAGGGTGCGGAGCATGTTCGTGGCCACCCAGGTGCCCTCGAACTTCTCCCGCACACCGTGGAAGTCCGTGATCGCGGACGGGTCGCCGGCGGCCGCCAGCTGGTTGTTGAGCGGGATGTTGACACCCATCGTGACCATCAGCGCGGCCACGTACAGGACGGTCGCAGCCGCCGCCCAGAACGCCGCGGTGCGCCGGCCGGCCTTGTACTGGAGGTAGGCGGCGACGCCCGTCGCCACGAAGGCCCCGACGAAGACCAGGCCGAACAGCCCGTTCTCGATCGCCTTGTTGATGTTCTGCATCGCCGTCACGTAGGTACGATCGTCGCCCTTCGCGAGGCCCGGCATCACCGAGACGTCGAAGGCGAAGAACAGGCCCGCCATCAGGCCCATCGCGATGGTCGCCGCCACCAGCACGGGCCCGGCGGCCTTGCCCTGGGCCGCGACGGGGGCGACAGGGGCGCCGTAACCGGCCTGGAAGGTGGAGGGTGGTGCGGTTCGGTTGGTGCTCATCGGTACTCCTTCGGGACGCGGATGGTGCGGTGACCGGTCACAGGACCGGGGCCAGGGTGCGCCGGTAGCGGCGTTCCAGGACGGTGCGGCCCAGCAGCCGCACCGGCGCCGGGATGGTCGCCGCGACGGCGGCCACCGAGGCCGCGTCCGCGCCGTCGAACATCCACGGCTGCAGGTAGGTCATCACCTGGGCGGGGGCGCTCCCGATGATCCGCCGCTCGACCCGGCCGTACTCCGCGACGCCCAGGGCGGCGAGCACCGGGAAGACAACGCGCTCCTCGTGCCGCAGGTGGTCGCGAACGAGGTCGGCGAACTCCTGGGCAGCCTCCGGGAGTTCTCCGATCCGGCCGGTGGTCAGGACGCCCGCCACCCGGCTCATCGAGCGGTCCAGCGCTCCGTGGTCCTGCTCCAGCGCGCCGCTCCCATCGAAGCCGGGCACGTGCCCGCGCAGGTAGGGCCAGAGGATCTCGTCCTCGCTGTGGTGGTGCCAGTCGATCACCGCGCGCAGCCGGCCGAACCACTCCCCCAACGCCCGTGCACCGCCGGGCCGTACGCTCCGCGACGCCGCGCACAGGCGGGCCGCGTCACGCCGCATCGCCACGTGCATCAGGCCGAATCCCCGGACGTGCTCCGGGAGGCCGCCCAGGCCCTGCTCGCTCGACCACACCACGCTCTCGTTTCCAGACATGACGCTCCATCACCTCCGCGATCACACCTACCTGTTGACCTACCCGGTGCCCGTCCCCGACCTCGATGGGAACACACCGGCTCGACGGCGAACCACGCATTTCCACCCCTCCTCAAGCCGCTTTCGAGCGACCGTCGGAAATGGCCACCGAATGCGTACGGAAGAGGCGTTCGGAGAATCAGGACCGGGAATTTCCGTGAAACAGCCGCGCATCAGCCGTGTCCCGGTTCCGCGACACGGCCGCGCCCGCCGCCGTCCGCGCCCGGTAGTCTCGGCCTGCTCTCGATTGGAAGGCATGTCCATGGCCAGGTTGATAGTTCTGCTCATCGCGCTCGCGGTCCTGTTCTCCGTGTTCGGGTTCCAGGGCGGCAACCCCTTCGTCGGCGTGCTGTTCGCCGCCGTGGCGGTCGCCCCGTTCGGCTACCTCGTGTACGCGGTCGTCCGCAGAAGGCGCGGGCCCCTGGACGGGAAGGCCGTCACCCCGGCGCAGCGGCAGCGCCGCACGTGGGCGCTGCGGGTGGTCGCGCTGGCGATGGTGGGGGCGATCGGGTACGGCGGCTACTGGGTGGTCTTCGAACCGCACGCGAGCGACAAGGCGCTGCGGAGCCTGTCGGACTTCGAGTCCGGCTGCGGGGGCTCGTTGGCGCGCAAGTACTTCCCGCAGGCCGCCGAGCACACCGGCCCGGGCCCGCATCCGGTGGCGATGTTCGACATCAGCGAGTCCGGCTCGTCCCACCCCGTCTACCCGTCCCTGGAGGCGCCGGACTACTGGAGCGCGAACAAGCTCGACCCGCACCGCGTGCAGTTGCTCGCGTGCCTGGACGAGCCGGACGAGGGCGACCTCCTGACCACCTGCAAGTTCACGACGGACTCGCTGAAGCTCTACCGGGGCGTCTACAACGTCACCGTCTACGAGGCCCGGACGGGCCGGAAACTCGGCAACGAACGGCTGGTGGGCAGTGCGAAGGCCGCCTGTCCGAGCATGGTCTACCTCGGCAAGAACGTCGACAAGCTCCACACCTCGCCAGAATTCGCGGACTACCAGCAGGTGTTGAAGAAGTACGTCGAGCAGTAGCGGGAAAGGGCGAGGCCCCCGGGGACGGTGCTCCCGGGGGCCTCGTGCTCGATGGAACGCTCCGCGCCTCAGGCGGTCATGGCGGCCAGCACGGTGCGCCAGTCCTCGCCCGGCCCGGGGCGCAGGACGGCGGCGAGGGTCTCAGCGCCGTAGTGCCAGGGGCGTCGGAGCTCCCGGTCGGCGTCCGGCCCCGGGGTGACCGTGCTCGCGGACCCCAGCAGGCGGACGAGCTCGGCCGTGAAGTCCGTCCAGGAGAGGTGCCCCGTGACGGCGTTGACGATCCGTCCGGCCGCGGGCGGCTGCTCCACCGCGCACGCGCCGAGCGCCCGGGCGAGGGCGGCCGAGTGGACCCAGCAGGCGCCGGCCCACTCGGGGCCGTCGGGCAGGGTGATCGGTTCGCCCGCCAGGGCGGCCTGGTAGAGGGCGCCGGTGGAGCCCCAGCGGAGCTGGTCGCGCAGCCGCTGGTGCGGGCCCCAGACGATCGGGGCGCGCACGATGCTCGCCGGGCCCCGGCCGGATTCGAGGAGGATCCGCTCGCAGTCGAGCTTGGCCTGCCCGTACGGGGTGAGCCCGGGGCCGGGCTCGGCGCCCTCGGGGACGTCGACGGCCGCGGGCCGGCCGTAGGCGTCGATGCTGCTGACGAAGACGAACGGTCCGCCGCGCCAGCCGTCCACGAGGGCGCGCATCGCGGCGACGTCGGTCGCGTGGTCGGTGAAGGTGCACGCGGCGTGGATGACGGAGTCGGCGCCCTCGACGGCCCGCCGGAGGCTGTCGGGGTCGGCGAGGTCGCCCTCGGCCACCTCGACGCCGTCGAGGGCCGGGAGGTGGGCCGACTCGGGCCGGACCAGCGCCCGCACCGGGCGGCCCTGGGCCATCAGTTCCTGGAGCACGGCCGCTCCGACCCCGCCGGTGGCGCCGGTGACCAGGACCGTGCCCGCGCGGGCCCGTGTGACGGGGGCGCCGGTGCGGGCGAGGGCGGCGCGGCGCTCGTCGCCACGGGTGGCGAGGAGCCCGGCGAGGGCCCGCGGGGTGCGCTGCTCCAGGATGTCGAGGCCGGTGAGCGGCAGGCCGGTCCGGGTGCGCAGGCGCTCGGCGAGCTGGACGGCGACGAGGGAGTGGCCGCCGAGGGCGAAGAAGTCGCCGTCGGCGGGCGGGACGGTGCCCAGCAGTTCACCGAAGGCCGTACGGACGGCGGCCAGCGGCCCGGACTCGTCGGCCCCGGGTGCGGGGGGACGGGCCGCGCCGGGCAGGCGGGCGTGGTCCGGCGTGCCGTCGGGCAGGCGGGGCAGCCGGTCCAACAGGACGACGGCGGACGGGAGTTCGTCCGCCCGCACGGCCCGACGCAGGAGCGACTTGAGCTCCGCACCGCTGGGCGCGACCGGTCCGCGCACGACGGCGTAGCCGAGCAGCGGCCCGTCCGCCGACCGGGCGAGCGTCGCCTCGGCGACCCGCGGATCGGCCAACAGCGCGGTGAGCGCAGGGTGTTCGGACGCGGTGAGGCGCGAGCCGGGGAGCTCGTCGACGCGGCGGTCCCCGTCCGCGGCGACGGCCGCCAGCAGCTCGGCGAACGCGGCCAGCAGGCGCCCGGCCGTCTCCTCGTCGAGGGCGTCGCGGTCGTGCTGGACCAGGCAGCGCGGCTGCGGGCCGTCCTCGACGAGCAGCGTGAGGCCGAACTTGGCCAGCCCGAGGTCGAGTTCGACGCTCTCGGCGGCGAGTCCGGGCAGCGCGAGCGGCTCGGCGGGGCGGACGACGTCGCAGCTGACGGAGAGCAGCGGGATGCCGTCCGCGCCGCGGGCCGAGGCGCCGAGGCGTTCGAGCACCAGGTCGAACGGGACCTCGTGGTGCTCCTGCGCGTCGAGCAGCGCGCTCCTGACCTGCCCGAGGACCGCCGTGAAAGCCGTGTCCCCCGCGATGTCGGCCCGCAGCGCCAGGGTGTTGACGCTCAGGCCGACGGTGGTGCGCAGGTCGGCGCGGTGGCCGCTGGCGCAGCCGAGGACGAGGTCGCTCTCTCCGGAGGCGTTGCGGAGCGTGGCGAAGGCCGCCGCGAGGACGACGCCGAACAGGGTGGCGCCGTGCCGGGCGCCGAGGCGGCGCAGCGCGTCGACGGTGCCGGGGGCGAGCGGGGCGCTGTGCAGGGCGGCGCGGCGTTCGCGTGCGCCGGGCGGGACGGGCCGCAGGAGCGGCAGCGGGCGGGCGCCGGCCAGGTGGGCGGCGCGGCTGTCCGCGGCGGTGGTGAGCTCGGTGTCGCGGGCGCGTTCGCGGCGGGCGTGCTCGGCGTACGCCGGTCCGGGCGGCGGGAGCTGGGCCGGACGCTGATCGCGCGCGGCCTGGTAGAGGGCGGCGAGTTCGGCGCCGACGATCGGCAGGGAGCCGCCGTCGACGGCGATGTGGTGGATGGTGAGGAGGAAGGTGTGGTCTTCGGGTGCGTGCCGGAGCAGCAGGGCGCGCAGGACCGGCCCGGTGGCGAGGTCGAACGGGCGGGCGGCCTCGGCGGCGAGCAGTCCGGGGGCGTCCGCGTCGGTGGCGTCGACGACCGGGAGCGGCACCGGGGTGGCCGGGAGGGCCTCCTGGTAGGGCTCGTCGCCGCGGCTGCCGTAGTGCGTGCGCAGGACGGCGTGCCGTTCGGTGAGCGCGGTGAGGGCGGCGGCGAGCGCGGCGGGGTCGAGCGGGCCGCGCAGGCGGGTGGCGAGCGGGACGTTGTAGAGGGCGCCGCCCTGGCCGAGGTGGTCCATCAGCCACATCCGCTGCTGCGCGTGCGAGAGCGGGGCGGGGCCGGTGGGGTCCGCCGCCGGGGCGGGCTCGGCGGCGGCGGGACGGGTGCGGCTGCGGGCGCGCCGCAGCAGGTCGGCCTGGTCGACGACGTTCATCGGTCGACCCCCTGCGCTTCGGCACCGGCGACCGCTTCGGCGTCGGCGGCCGCTTCGGCCGCGGCGACGGCTTCCGCGTCGCGCAGGGCCCGTTCGAGGAGTTCGGCCTGGCCCGCGACCGTGGGGTCGGCCAGGAAGGCGGCGAGCGAGAGCTCGACGCCGATGTCCCCGCTGAGGTCGTCGACGACCCACATGGCGAGCAGCGAGTGGCCGCCCTCCGCGAGGAAGTCGGCGGTCGGCGAGGTCACCCGGCGGCCGAGGGCGCGCTCCCATGCCTCGGCGACGACCTGCTGGATCGGCGTCAGCTCGACGGCCTCCCCAGTGACGGCCTCCCCCGTAACAGCGTCCCCCGGAGCGGACGCCGTCCCACCGTCGGCGGGCGCGGACTCGGCGAGCGCCCGGCGGTCGACCTTGCCGGTGCCGGTGAGCGGGAGGGCGTCCAGGACGGCCCACGCAGTGGGCACCAGGTGGGACGGCAGCCGCTCGGCGAGCCGGGCGCGCAGCGTCTCGGCCTGCGGCCGCGTGCCCTCGGCGGGCACGACGCACGCGGTGAGCGCCGCCTCCGGCCGGCCGGCCCCGCGCACGACCACGGCGGCCTCGGCGACCTCGGGGAACTGCAGCAGCGCGTGCTCGACCTCCTCCGGCTCGATCCGGAAGCCGCGCACCTTGACCTGGTGGTCGACGCGGCCGTGGAACTCCAGGACGCCGTCCGGGCGGCGGGCCGCGAGGTCGCCGCTGCGGTAGGCGCGCCCGACGCCGGGCAGTTCGCGGAAGCGCTCGGCGGTGAGCTCGGGCCGGTCGAGGTAGCCGTCGGCGACGCGGGCGCCGGCGATCCACAGCTCGCCGACGGTGCCGGCCGGCGCGGGGGCGAGGTCCTCGTCGAGGACGAGCACGCGGGCGCCGCCGGTGGCGCGGCCGATGGGCACCGGGCCGGCGCAATCGGCCGGGTCGACGCGGTGCAGGGTGGTGAAGGTGGTCCCCTCGGTGGGCCCGTAGCCGTTGAGGAGCTCCAGCCACGGGAACGCGCGCAGCACGGCGGCGGAGTGGTCGGGCGAGAGTGCTTCGCCGCCGACGGCGAGGGTGCGCACGACGCCGAAGATCCGGGACTGGCGGGCCGCGAGGTGGTGGAAGAGCGCGGTGGTGAGGACGAGCACGGTGACGCCGAACCGTTCGATGTCGGCGGCGAGTTCCTCGGAGGTGGGCCGGTCGGCGGGCGAGACGGCGACGGCGGCGCCGTTCGCGAGCGGCGCCCACAGCTCGAAGGTGGAGGCGTCGAAGGTGACGGCCGAGTGGAACAGGACGCGGTCGCGCGGCCCGACCCGGATCCCGTCGGGCGCGGTGACGAGGTCGGCGATGCCGCCGTGCGGGATCCGGACGCCCTTGGGGCGGCCGGTGGAGCCGGAGGTGAAGAGCACGAGGGCGGTGGCGGCCGGGCCCGTGGTGGGCAGGGCCCGGGTGGCCGGCTCCTCGTCGGTGCCGCGCTCGCCGAGGACGAGGGTGCGGTCGTCGGACAGGCCGGCCTCGGCGTGCAGGGCCTTGTCGCCGAGGGTGAGCTCGACGCCGGCGTCGGCGATCATGTCGGCGATGCGCGGGCGCGGGTAGGCGGGGTCGAGCGGGACGACGTGGCCGCCGGCCTGCCAGACGGCGAGCTGGGCGACGACGAGGCGGGTGGAGCGGGTGCAGAGCAGGCCGACGGCGCGGCCGGGGCCGATCCCCCGGGCGGCCAGCACGGTGGCCAGCTTCCGGGCGGCGTCGGCGAGTTCGCGGTAGGTCAGGACGGTGGTGCCGTCGGTCACGGCGAGCGCGTGCGGGCGCTCGGCGGCGTGCCGGGCGATGAGGGCCGGGACGGTGTCCGCAGCAGGCATGACGTGGTTCCCTTCCGGGCGCCCCGGCGACGGGCCGGGGCGCCCTGGGTCAAGGCTTCGAGGACGCGGTCAGGCGGTGGCGCCGGCGCCGGTGCGCCGTTCGTCCACGAGCCGGGCGACGGCGCGCAGGTCGGGCTGGCGCAGCAGTGCGGCGGCGCGCAGCCGCACGTCGTACTCGTCCTCCAGCGCGGCCAGCAGGCGGGCGGCGGCGAGGGAGTTGCCGCCGGCCTCCAGGAAGTTGTCGTGCGGTCCGAGGTCGGCGCGGCCGAGGAGGTCGCGGGAGAGCCGCAGGACGGTGCGTTCGGTGTCGGTGGCGCCTTCCTCGGTCCTCACACCGTTCTCAAGGGATTCGGCGGCCAGCAGCGCGGCGCGGTCGACCTTGCCGTTGGCGTCCAGGGGGAAGGCGTCGACGAGCCGGACGACCGAGGGCACGGCCTGTTCGGGCAGCCACGGGCGGACGGCCTCGATCAGGCCGGCGGCCTCCGGCAGTTCGGTGGAGGCGGCCTGGACGAAGGCGAGCAGCCGGTAGCCGCCCGCCGGGGCCGGTGCGGCGGCGACGACGGCGCGGCGCACCCGCTCGTCGCGCTCGAACGCGGCCTCGACCTCGGCGGGCTCGATCCGCACGCCGCTGACCTTCACCTGGTCGTCGAGCCGGCCGAGGAACTCCAGCACGCCGTCGGCGCGCATCAGCACGCGGTCGCCGGTGCGGTAGACCCGGTCGCTGCCCTCGACGGCCTCGGGCGCGCCGACGAAGCGGCGGGCGGTGAGTTCGGGGTCGAGGTAGCCGGCGGCCAGGCCCCGGCCGCCGATGCGCAGCTCCCCGGCCTGTCCGCGCGGCACCGGCCGCCCGTCCTCGTCGGTGACGAGGACGACGGCGCCGGGGATCGGCAGGCCGATCGGCGGCGCGTCGGTGCCGTGGTCGCCGCCGGGCGCCATGGTGTGGACGGTGGTGGTGACGGTGGCCTCGGCCGGGCCGTAGGCGTTGTGGACGGTGGCGGTGACGTCCGGGCCGGGGGCGCGGCGCAGCCGGTCGCCGCCGATCGTCAGGTGCCGCAGGGCGAGCCCGGCGGGCCAGGGCCGGTCGAGGACGGGCTCGGCGAGCGGGGTGGGCAGCACGGTGACGGTGATGCCGGCCTCGCGCCACCAGTCGGTGAGGGCGCCGGCGTCCCAGCGGACGGCGTCGGGGGCGACGCTGAGGGCGGCGCCGGAGGTGAGGGCGGCCCACAGCTCCTGGAGGTGCGGGTCGAAGGCCACGCCGATGAGCAGGCTGTGCCGCTCGCCGGGGCCGAGGCCGGTGAAGTCCCGGTACCAGTGCAGGAGTGCGCCGAGGGCGGGTTCGCCCACCGCCACGGCCTTGGGGGTGCCGGTGGAGCCGGAGGTGAGGACGGCGTAGTGGGTGCCCTTGGGGATCTCGACCCCGCCGCCGTCGGAGCCGTCCGCGAAGGCGGCGATGACGGTGGCGGCCGCGTTGGCGCCCTCCGTCGGCAGGGCGAGCTTGAGCTGCTCGCCGGCCTGGCGGCCGGTCGGGAGCAGGGCGGGGTCGCCGATCAGGCAGGCGGGCCGCAGCTGTTCGGCGACGGCTTGGAGGCGGCGTTCGCCGGGGCGCGGGCCGAGCGGCAGGTGGACGGCGCCGAGCTTGGCGGTGGCGAGGGTGACGGCGACCAGCGCGGCGGAGTGGTCGAGGCAGATGCCGACCAGGTCGCCGGGGCGCACGCGCTCGCGCAGCGCGTCGGCGACGGTGTCGGCGAGGCGGTCGAGTTCGGCGTAGCTCCAGGCGTGGTCGCCGTCGATCAGGGCGGGCGCGTCCGGCGTGCGGTGCGCCCAGGTGGTGAAGAGGTCGAGGACCGCGCCGTCCTGGTGGGGACGGCCGTACTCGATGCTGAGGGGTTCCATCATCGTCTCCCGGTTCAAGGTCACGGCGCGTCAGTTCAGGCCCATGGAGCGGGCGATGATGACCTTCTGCACCTCGGAGGTGCCCTCGATGATCGTCATCATCCGCACGTAGCGGTAGAGGAACTCCAGCGGGTGGCCGCGCACCCAGCCGGTGGCGCCGTGGACCTGGAGCGAGCGGTCGACGGCGCGGACGGCGGTCTCGGAGGCGGTGAGCTTGGCGAGGGCCGCGTTCTCGGGCGCCTCGGTGCCGTCGTCGACGAGGCGGGCGCACGCGAGGGTGAGCAGCTTGGAGGCCTCCACCTCGGCGCGGGTGGTGACGAGGTGCTCCTGGACGTGCTGGTAGTCGCCGATCGGCCGGCCGAAGGCCTCCCGCTCACGGGCGTACTCGACGCCTGCGCGCAGCGCGTACTCGGCGACGCCGTTGCACATGGCCGCGACGACGAGCCGGCCGCGCGAGAGGCTGTCGATGGCGAGCGCGGTGGCCGCGCCGATGCCCTCCTCGCCGCCGATGACGGCCTCGGGCCCGACGGTGACGCCGTCGAGGAGGAGCTCGAACAGCGGCTCGCCGGACATGCCCTCGTAGCGCTGGCCGATCCGCAGGCCGGGCTGGTCCATCGGCAGGACGAAGGCGGTGGCGCCCACGGTGCTGCCGTCGCCGAGGTCGGTGGCGGCGACGACGAGGACGATGCCGGCCCGGTCGGCGTTGCTGACGAAGGTCTTGCGGCCGTTGAGCACCCACGTGTCGCCGGTGCGGACGGCGGTCGTGGTGAGCCGGAACGCGTCGGAGCCGGCGTGCGGCTCGGTGAGGGCGAGGCAGCGGGTCTGCTCACCGCGCACCAGCGGCACGAGGTGGCGCTCGATCTGCTCGGGCGTGCCGTTGCGCAGCAGCGGGCTCGGGCCGTCGGAGCCGGCGAGGGCGTACGGCGCGAGGGAGCAGCCGCTGCGTCCGGCGGCGTGGTGGAGCAGGACGACGGCGGTGAACGGCATGTCGGAGCCGCCGAGTTCCTCGGGGTAGTCGCCCGCGTAGAAGCCGAGGGCGGCGGAGCGCTTGCGGACGTAGGCGCGCAGGTCGGCCGGGGGCTGGTCGGCTGTCTCGGGCAATTCGGCGGCGAGCGGCACGAGTTCCCGGCGGATGAAGCTCTCGAACGCGTCGACGAGTTCGCGGTGACCGTCCTCCAGGACGGACGAGGGGCTCGAAGTCACTTGGCGTCTCCGGTCAGCGCGCGGGCCTGGTCGGCCAGGACGGGGTGGCGGAAGAGGATGCGCAGCGGGGGCCGGGTGCCGAGGTGCGGTTCCAGCCAGGCGGCGACCTGGGCGGCGAGCAGCGAGTGGCCGCCGACCTCGAAGAACTGCGACTCGGCGGTGAACCGGTCGTGGCCGAGGACCTCGCGCCAGGCGGCGGCGACGAGCTCCTGCCCCGGGCCGTCGAAGGCCGCGCCGGTGGCGGCGGGGGCCTCCTCGGGGGCGGTGGCCTCGGCGGCGAGCCGGGTGAGGGCGGCGCGGTCGGGCTTGCCGCCGGGCAGGGTCGGCATGGCGGGCAGGGCGGTCCAGGTGGCCGGGACGAGCCCGCCGGGCAGGCGCTGTGCGAGGGCGGCGTGCAGGGCGGTCTGGTCGGGGCGTTCGGCGCCCTCCAGGAAGCCGACCAGGCGCGGGCCGGCCTCGGGGTCGGTGTGCAGGACCACCGCGCAGGAGCGGCCGCCGAGTTCGGCGGAGGCGGCGGCCTCGATCTCCTCCAGCTCGATGCGGTGGCCGCGCAGCTTGACCTGGTTGTCGGTGCGGCCGAGGAAGCGCAGCCGGCCGGTGAGGTCGCGGTAGCCGCGGTCGCCGGTGCGGTAGACCCGGCCGAGGCCGGGCAGGTCGCGGAAGCGCTCGGCGGTGGGCTCGGGCAGGTCGAGGTAGCCCTCGGCCAGCATCGGCCCGCCGACGGCGAGTTCGCCGACGCAGCCGGGCGCCAGCGGGCGCAGCGCGGCGTCCAGGACGTGCATCCGCACGCCGGGCAGTTCGGCGCCGAGCGGCACCTCGCCGCCGCCGTCGAGGTCGGCGGGCCCGACCTGGTGGACGGTGGAGGTGACGGTGGCCTCGGTGACGCCGTAGGCGTTGAGGACCGTGGTGGCCTCGGTGAGGCCCGCGAGGGCGCGGGCGGGCAGCCGCTCGCCGCCGAGGACGAGCAGGCGGGGCGTCCAGCGGCCGTCGCGCAGCGCCTCGTGCAGGTCCTCGCGGACGGCGAGGAGGTAGCTGGTGGGCAGGTTGGCGACGGTGACGCCGCGGGCGGCGAGGACGGCCACCAGTTCGGGGCCGGTGGGCACTTCGCGCTGCGGCACGACGAGGGCGGCGCCGGCGGCGAGCGCGGGCAGCACCTCCTCCAGGGCCACGTCGAAGGACGGGCGGGCGAAGAGCAGCACCCGGTCGGCGGCGGTGAGCTCGTAGCGGGCGGCGATCGCGCCGACGTAGCCGGCCAGCGCCTCGCGGCCGACCAGGACGGGCTTGGGCACGCCGGTGGAGCCGGAGGTGTGGATGACGTAGGCGATGCCGTCGAGCACGGCGGCGGGTTCGGCCTTGGGGAAGGCCGGTCCGTCCAGGAGCGCGGGGGTGACGCCCTCGGCGGGCAGGGCGAGCGCGCTCTGGCGGGTGGCCAGCACGAGCGCCGGGGCGAGCCGCTCCAGCAGCAGGCCGAGGCGGGCGGCCGGGTCCTCCGAGGAGAGCGGGGCGTACACGGCGCCGTGGCGCAGGCAGGCGAGCAGGGCGACGACGCTGTCGACGCCGCGCGGCAGGACGGCGGCGACCGGCTGGCCGGGCTCGACCCCGGCGGCGCGCAGCCGCTCGGCGAGCTCGGAGACGCGGCGGTCGAGCTCGCCGTAGGTGATCCGCTCGGTGCCGGCGAGGAGGGCGAGGGAGGTGGGGTCGTGGGCGGCGGCCGGGTCGAGGTCCGCCGGCTCGACGGCCGTCTCGACGCTCTCCATGGTCGGGGCGGCCAGGGCTGCCAGGGGCTCCTCCGGCCGGTCGAGGTAGGCGCGCAGGAGGTCCAGGAGGCGCTCGGACAGCAGTACGGCCTCGGACTCGTCGAACAGGTCGGCGTCGTAGTCCCACACCAGGGTCATGCCGGCAGCGCCGTGCTTCTCGCCGACGACGCGGCGGTCGTCGGGCATCAGCACGAGGTCGAGGTCGAAGCGGGTGGTGCCGGTGTTGAAGCCCTCGTAGAGGAGGACCTCCAGGCCGGGCACGCGCACGTCCGGGAGCGGGGCGTCGTGGGCGCTGAACATCACGTTGAACAGCGGGTTGTCCGCGCCGGTGGTGTGCAGCCCGAGGCGGCGGGTCAGCTCCTGGACGGGCAGGTCCTGGTGGGGCAGGGCGCGCAGCAGGACGTCCGTCACCTCGTCGATGGCGTCGGTGCCCGAGGTCTCCGCGTCCGGCCGCAGGCGCAGCGGGACGGTGTTGACGAACATGCCGAGGGTGCCCTCGAAGCCGACCGGGCGGTTGCCGACGGCGGTGCCGACGACGATCTCGTCGTGGCCGCTGTGGCGACGCAGCAGCTCGGTGAACAGGGTGAGCAGCGTGCTGAACGGGGTGTGCCCGTCGGACTTGCTGCGCTCGCGCAGCCGCTCGGCGAGGTCGGCGCCGACGGCCTGGCGCAGCTGGCCGCCGCGGTGGCGGCGGAAGGCGCCGGGCCGGGCGAGGCCGGGGAGGGTGACCTCGCGCGGGGCGTCGGCCAGTTCGCGGAGCCAGAAGGCGAGGGTGTCGTCGCTCGGGCCGGTGGCGGTGCGGGCGTGCTGTTCGTAGGAGGGGGCCTGGGCCAGCTCGTAGGGCTCGTCCAGGACGTGGGCGCGGTAGACGGTGAACAGGTCGCGCAGCAGGATCGCGAAGGAGTGGCCGTCGTGGATCAGGTGGTGCTCGACGTGGATCAGCCGATGGTGGTCGTCGGCGACGCGGACCAGGTGCCAGCGCAGCAGCGGGGCCCGGCTGGTGTCGAGCGGCTCGGCGGCCTCGGCGGCGAGCAGGGTGCGGAAGGCGGCCTCGGGGTCGGCCTCGGCCGAGAAGTCGCTGGTGCGCAGCCGGGGCTCGCAGTCCTCGGCGACCCGCTGGCCGGGTACGCCTTCTTGGCGGGCGACCAGCTCCAGGCGCAGGCCGGGGTGGTGGGCGACGACGGCGGTGAGGCCGGCGCGCAGGGCGTCCCGGTCGACGGTTCCCCAGAGGTCGAGGACGGCGGTGAAGTTGTAGGCGCGACTGCCGGGCAGCATCTGCTCGTGCAGCCAGACGATCTCCTGCGAGGAGGAGAGTGCGAACATGGGCGGCTACTCCCTAGTGGTGGCGGGCGTGTTCGTCCTGCGGGCGGCGGGGCGGGCGAATTGTGGGGTCCCGTCCCGGCCGGCCGGGCGCGCCGGGGTGGTGGCGCGTGCGGCACTGCTGCGTGGGGGAGTTCGTGGTTCCTTGCGGAAGCTCGCGTCGAACGGCCCGGGGCCGTCGGCGGATCGGCGGCGCTCTGGTCAGGCGGCCGGCCGGAGGTGGTGGCGCAGCGCGCCGAGCAGGCCCTCGAAGGCCGCTTCGGCGGTGGCGTCCGGGAAGCGCTCGCGGTCCCAGGCGAGGCGGACCAGCAGGTCGTCGCCGTGCGAGGCGGAGACGGCGAGCGGCACGGGCAGGGGGCGCCCGGCGAGGTGGGTCTCGCGGCCGGGGACGCCGGCGAGGGCGAGCGGCGGGCGGCGGTGGAGGTCTTCGAGGGTGAGGAGGCCGTCCAGGGCGCCGTTCCAGCCGGCGCCGGCCGCGCGGGCGGCGCGGACGACCTCGTCGAAGGGGGTGTCGGCGTGGTCGAGGTCGTCCCACCAGCCGTCGGCGAGCGCGTCGAGGTCCCCGGTCGGGCCCGGGAGCGCCGGGTGGACGAGGGTGTTGATGAAGCAGCCGAGCGCGGCGGGCGCTCCGGGCGGGCGGCCGCCCCACGGGTAGCCGAGGGCGAGCGGACGGCTCCGGTCGGGGCCCGTCCCGAGCGGGCGGCTCCGCTCGGGGCCGGTGCCGTGCGGGCCGCCGGTGCCGTGCAGGCGGTGGGCGGCCACGGCGACGGCGTCCAGCAGGACGGGGAAGACCGAACCGCGCACGGCGCCGGGAACGCGTTCGGTGAGCATGCCGGTGGAGTGCGCCGCGCCCGCCTCCGTGGTGGCGAGGCCGCCGAGTCGCTCGCCCCAGTGGGCGTGGGCGGCGGGGGTGGAGGCGGCGTCCTCGGCGGCGAGCTGGCGCTCGACGGCCTCGCGGTAGTCGGCGACGGCGGCCTCGTCGGGGCCGCGGCCGGGCTGGGCGTCCGCCGCGTAGGCGTCCTCCAGTTCGGCCGTGACGACGCCGAGCGACTGCTCGTCGCAGGCCGCGTGGTCGAGCGCGACGGCCAGCAACTCCTCGTCGCCGTCCGGCTCTTCGGCCACCAGCAGGCGCAGCGCCGGTCCGTCGGCCGGCCAGTCGAGGAGGGCCTCGCGCAGTGCCTCGCGGGCGGAGCCGCCGAGGGCGACGGCCACCCGGGCGGCCTCGGCCGACGGTCCGCCGACGCGCAGCACGGGTGTGGCGCGCACGTTCGCGAAGGCGCCGCACAGCGCGGGGTGCCGGGCGGCCACGGTGGTGGCGGCGCGCTGGAGCCGGGGCAGGTCGACGGTGCCGCGCGGGTAGGCGAAGAAGACCGGGACGATCTCCGGGCGGCCGCCGGGGGTGAGCCGGCGGGTGATCAGGAAGCGCCGCTGGGCGCCGGTCAGCGGGAGGAGGGTCTGCGGGGTGTCGGCGGCGATGGCGCGGTAGCGGGCGAGGTAGGCGGCGGTGATGCTGGGGGCACCGGTGGCGGTGCTGGTGGCGTGCACGGAACGGTCTCCGGTCTCCGGGTCTCGGTCTCGGTACGGGTTCAGGGCGTGGGGCTCACGGCCGTGTCGGGCGTCTGCGCCCTCGTCTCGGACGCCTCCGCCGCCGCCTCCGGAGCGGGCGCGTCGGCCGTCGGCAGGTCGCGCATCCGGAGCAGCGGCGAGAGCAGCAGCGGCACGGGCACGAGCAGGAAGCCCGCCGCGCACAGCCACAGCGCGGTGCGCGGCCCGGCCGCGTCGGCGACGGCGCCCCCGGCGAGCGCGCCGAGGGGCAGCGTGCCCCAGACGAGGAAGCGCATGGTGGCGTTCATCCGGCCGAGCAGGTCGGGCGGGCAGACGGACTGGCGGAAGCTCACCTGGGCGACGTTGTAGGCGACCGCGCCGAACAGCACCACGGCCGAGCCGACGCCGAAGAGGACGACGCCGAGGCCGCCGTCGGCCAGCGGCCACAGCACGGCGAACGGTCCGGTGACGACCGGGGCGAGCCAGATCAGGCGGGCCTGCCCGACGCCCCGGGCGAGCGGCCCGGCGCACAGCGCCCCGGCGAGGCCGCCGACGGCGGAGGCCGACAGCAGCACGCCGATGGCGCCGGGCGGGAGGTCGAGCACGCGCACCCAGAACACGGTCTGGACGGCCATCAGCACGGCGGCGAACAGGTTGGAGACGGCGGTGGCGGCGGCGATGACCCGCAGCAGCGGGTGCCCGAGCACGAACCGCACGCCCTCCCCCACCTCGGCGCGCAGCGACTTCCCGGCCACGGGCTCCGGCTGCGGTTCCTCGGCGCGGATCCGGGTGAGCAGCAGCGCGGAGGCCAGGTAGCCGCAGGCGTCGGCGACGATCGCGAGCGGCGCGCCGAGGAGTTGGACGAGTCCGCCGCCGAGGCCGGGCCCGGCGATCTGCGCCGAGGAGCGGACCGTCTCCAGCGCGCCGTTGCCGCCGACGAGGTGCTCGCGCGGCAGGACGGTCGGCAGGAAGGACTGGTGGGCGACGTCGAAGAACACCGTCGCCACGCCGGTGACCAGCGCGACGGCGTAGAGCTGGGCCATCGTCAGCGCGCCGAGCGCGGCGGCCGGCGGGATGGACCCGACGGCCACGCAGCGCACGACGTCGGCGCGGATCAGCACGGGCAGTTTGCGCATCCGGTCGAGCCAGGCCCCGGCGGGCAGGCCGACCAGCAGGAAGGCGGCGGTCTCGGCGGCGGTGAGCAGGCCGACCTGGAAGGGGTCGGCGTCCAGCACCAGCACGGCGACCAACGGGAGGGCGACCAGGGTCACCTGACTGCCCGTCTGGGCCGCGGCGGCGCCCGCGAGCAGGAGCCGGAAGTCTCGGTGACCGAGGAGGCGAGGGCGGGGAGGGGACGGAGTATCGCTCTTCTCGTTCATCAGTACGACTCTCGGTCACTGATTCGACACGCGGCAACCGCCAGGTCCGTTTCCGGACGAAGCGATGGCCGGTCCGATCCCGCCACCGCCCCGACCGGCCTTCACGCGCCGCTTATCCGCCCCGCAAAGGGGCCCGCAGCGCGCTGCGCAGGGGAAACCGGCCCTCCGGTCGGCCGGTCGCCCCCGGCGTGCGAAGTCCATACCTCCGTCCGAAATACGGACACGCCCTTTCCAGCCATCGGACGGATACGCTCAACTTGGCCGGATCCTGTGAGGTATTGACGTTTGGTCACCTCGGCGTGGTGTCGGCGTGATACCGACCCGTCCGATCGCCACCGCGTCAGAGCGCGGCGCGCAGCCGCTTCTTGTCGGGCTTGCCGACCGCCGTCAGCGGGATCTCGTCCACCACGTGCAGGGCCTCGGGCGCGTACATCCGCCCCTTGCGCGCCGTCACGAACTCCCGTACGTCGTCGAGCTCCGGGCGCCGCCCGGGCGTCGGCACGACGGCGACGTGGACGTGTTCGGCCTCGTCGCCGTCGCGCACGCCGAACACCGCGCACTGGGCGATCGCCGGGTGGGTGACCAGCAGGTCCTCGACGTCGGACGGGTAGACGTGGCCGCCGACCACGATGATCACGTCCTTGAGCCGGTCGGCGAGGTAGAGGTAGCCGTCCTCGTCGACGTAGCCGACGTCCCCGGTGTCGAGCCAGCCGTCGCGCAGCACCGCGGCGGTGAGGTCGGGCCGCTTCCAGTAGCCGGCCATGACGGAGGCCGAGCGCACGTGGATCCCGCCCTGCTCCCCCACCGGCAGGCCGGTGCCGTCGGCCGCGCGGATGGCCACCTCGACGCCCGGGAGGGGGCGGCCCACCGAGATCTGGCCGCCGCGCCCGACGCGGTCGTGCTCGTGCGGGCCGAGGACGGCGATGTTCTGCGCCTCGGACTGCCCGTAGCCGCTCGCCAGCACCGGGCCGAACACCTTGATCGCCTCCCGGATCCGCGTCGGCGAGGCCGCGCAGCCGCCGTAGAGGACCCGGGCCACGCTGGACAGGTCGGTGCGGCCGATCGCCGGGTGGTCGAGCAGCCGGTAGAGCAGGGGCGGCAGGACCCACAGGTCCGTGATGCGCTCGCGCTCGACGGCCGCCAGCACGTCGCCCGGGTCGAACGCGCGCTGGAGGACGACCGAACCGCCGTGGTAGAGCGCGAGGTCGACGAACACCCCGGCGAGGTGGGCGATCGAGGTGGCCGCGAGGAAGCGGGGCCGCTCGCCGGCCCCGTACGGCGACGCGTCGAAGATGCGCCGGTAGGGGCCGTGCAGGCTGCGGATGCCCTTGGGGATGCCGGTGGTGCCGCCGGTGTGGCGGATGCCCCAGTCGTCGTCCGGGCCGATGCGGACGGACGGCGGCTCGGCCGGCTGTGCGGCGGAGGCGGCGACGACGTCCTCGCCGGGCCCGCCCGGCCCCAGCGAGAGGACCGTCGGGACGTCGACCAGGGGCAGCAACTCCTCGGCCACCAGGAAGCGTTCGGCGTCGACGAGCAGCACGGCGGTGTCGACGCTCGCCACGATCTCGGCCATCGTCGGGGCGCCCATGCCCTCGTACAGGCTGACCAGCCGCGCACCCGCGAGGCTCGCGGCGTAGCGGGCGCTCAGCGCCTCGGCGGTGTTGCCGGTCAACAGGGTGACGGTGACGCCGCGCGCCGCGCCGCGGTCGGCGAGCTCGCGGGCGAGGCGGTAGGTGGCGGTGGCGAAGTCGCCCGCCGTGACGTCCACGCCGTCGGCGGTGGTGACCGCCCGGCGGGCGGGGTCGGCGGCGAGGGCGCTCAGGATCAGTACGGGGGCGCTGACGAAGTCCTGCTGGTGCATGACTGCTCCTACCTCACGTTCTTCTGCGGGTCGTTCCTCGGGCTCTTCTCGGGTCCACTGACGCTGTGCAATCGCACCATAACGCCATGTCCCTGCCGGTTTCCCGGAGTTCGCGCACCGGCGCCGGCCGCGTCGGGGGCACGCGTCACCGCGCGAACCGCGCCGCGCCGGAGCCGGCGAGGAGGCCTGCGGGCACGCGCCGGCCGTAGGCGAGGAGCAGCAGCTCCTGGGACCGGCCCTCGACGAGGTCCGCGCCGTCGCCGTACCGCCAGTCCGCGTCGACGGCCCGCAGCCGGACGCCGTCGAGGCGCGCGCCGAAGAAGCGCAGGCCGCGCGGGGTGATCGCGTCGAGCAGGGCGGTGGCGCGCGGGAGCGGGAGGCGGGCCGGGAGGCCGAGCGCCACGGTGATGTCGAGGCCGTGGACGGCGTCGTGCGCCAGGCCCGCGATCCGGCCGCCGACCGGCGGGCGCCACGGGTGGGCGGCATTGTCGCGGAGCGCGGCGGCGATCTCCTGCTCGCTCAGGGCGGCGGCGTCCCGGCGGGCCACCCGGTCCGCCATGCGGTGGATCGACCCGCCCGCCCGGACGATCTCCAGCAGGGTGCGGGCTCCGGAGTGGCGGAAGCCGGTGCTCATGTGGGCGGCGACCGCGCGGACGGTCCAACCGTCGCACAGCGACGGCGAGTTCCACTGGTCGGCGGTCAAGGAGTCCAGCACGTCGGCGAGTTCCCTGCGCTCGGCCGCGATCTGCTCGCGCAGCCACGCTGGGTCCTGTGCTCGTGACACGGTTTGCATGCACCCAGCCTGCGGGCGGGAGCGTCCGCGCGTCCAAGACCTGGATCTTCTTCCCGGGATAATCGCAGGTTATGGAACTCCGGCAGCTCACCTACTTCGTCACCGTCGCCCGGGAAGGCAGCTTCACCCGGGCCGCCGAACTGCTGCACGTGAGCCAACCCGGCGTCAGCGCGCAGATCAGGCAGCTGGAGAAGGACCTCGGCCAGCGGCTCCTCGACCGCTCCGGGCGCCGCGTCGGCCTGACCCCGGCCGGCGAGGCCGTCCTCCCGCACGCCAGGGCCGCCCTCGCCGCGGCCGGGGAAGCGCGGCGCGCGGCCCAGGAGTTCGGCGGCCTCCGGCGCGGGCACGTCCGGCTCGGGACGGTCTCCGGCGCGGCGCTCCCCGGCTCCGGCGCCCTGCCCTCGCTGCCCGGCCTCGCCACGACGCTCGCCGCGTTCCGCAAGGAACACCCCGGCATCGACCTCTCGCTCGCCGAGAACACCACCCGCCACCTGCTCGCCGAGCTCCGCGCCGGCCGTCTCGACCTGGCCGTCGCCGGACTCCCCGCCCCCGCGAGCGGCCGTCCCGGCGACGACGGCTGGGACACCCTCGCGGGCCTCGCCCTGCACCCGGTCCTGGAGATCCCGCTCGCCGCGGTGCTCCCCCACGACCACCCGCTGGCCGCCGACGGCCCGCTCCCGGTCGCCGAACTCGCCGGCCACGCCCTCGTCAGCACCCCGCACGGCACCGGCCTGCGCACCGCACTGGAACGCGCCTTCGCCGAGGCCGGCGCGACCCCGGCCATCGCCGTCGAGGCCGCCGCCCCGGCCCACCTCCTCGAACTGGCCGCCCACGGCATGGGCGTGGCGGTCCTCCCGACCCCGACCCACTCCCCCGGCCTGCGCGTCCGTCCCCTGACGTCCCCGGTCCCCCTCGCCCGGATCGCCCTGGTCCACCCCACCGACCGACCGCGCACGGCCCCGACGGCGGCTCTCCTCGCGCACCTCCGGAAGACGTACCCGGGCCTGTGAGAGCCGTGTCCGGGCGGAGGCGCGCGGGTACGGTACCCGCGTGACAGGAACCACGGACACCGTGCTGATCGTGGTGCGCGGGCCGAGCGGCGCCGGCAAGTCCACCGTCGCCGCGCGGCTGCGCGCCGCCTACGGGCGGGGCGTCGCCGTCGTCGCCCAGGACGTCCTCCGCCGGACGGTCCTGCGCGAACGCGACGTGCCCGGCGGGGCGAACATCGGCCTCGTCGAGCTCGTCGCCCGGCACGCGCTCGACCACGGCTACCACGTCGTCGTGGAGGGCATCCTCGCCGCCGACCGCTACGGCCCGATGCTGGCCCGCCTCGCCGCCGGCCACCGGGGCCGCACCCACCTCTACTACCTGGACGTCGAGTTCGACGAGACGGTGCGCCGCCACGCCACCCGCCCGCAGTCCGCCGAGTTCTCCCCCGCCGACATGGCCGAGTGGTACCGGCCCCGGGACCTCCTGCCGGGCGGCGTCGAGCGGGTCGTCCCCCAACACAGCACCCTGGACGCCACGGTGGCGCGGATCCTCGCCGACACCGCCCTCACCCCGCCCGGCTGGACTCCCCGCCCCTGAGGCGGCGGCCGACCGGGAGGGGTCCCGGCCGGCCGCCTCTCGCCGGGTCAAACGAGTCGAACGGGTCAAACGGGTCAGACCGGCAGGGCCTGCCAGTCGCCGAAGGTCGTCGGCGTCGTGCCCGCGCGGAAGTACACGCGGCCGTCCGTGCCGATCGCGAAGACGTGGAGCACGCCGACGCCGTCGACGACGGCCGACGGGTAGTCGAGGACGGTGCCGCCGAGGTCCTGCCAGGCGCCGTAGCCGGAGTTCGGCGCGGTCTGGGCGGTGGTGCTCACGCCGCCGCCCCGGTTGCGCTCGAACAGGACGACCTGGCCACCGGCCGTGGTCGCGGCGGGCTCGCCGACGCCCAGGTGGCCGCCGAGGGAGGCCGGGGACTGGCTCCACGCGCCGCCGACCTGCGTCTGGTAACTGACCAGCACGGCGCCGGTGCCGGCCTCGCGGTAGGCGAGTTCGATGCGGCCGTCCTGGTCGAGCGCGGCCTTCGGCGGACCGGCCGGCTGGGCGTTCGGGATCTGGCCCGGGCCCGCGAAGGTGCCGTTGGGCGCGCTCTGCCACCAGCCGAGGATCCCCGTGCGGGTGCTCGCGAACACCTCGATGGCCCCGGTGCCGTTGCGGATCGCGGTGACCGGGTCCTGAACGTCGCTGCCGCCGTGGTCGGCCCACGTGCCCGACCACGCGCCGCCGGGGGCGGTCTGACCGGTGCGGCTGACACCTCCCCCGCCGTTCTTGACGAAGACCTCCAGCCGGCCGTCCTGGTCGTTGGCGACGGCGGGCACGCCGACCTGGTCCTCGTTGCCGAGCCCGGCGTTGGGGTTGCCGTGGTCGGTCCACGAGGACGCCCACGCCCCGTTGGGCGTGAGCTGGGCCAGGGAGACGATGCGGTGGTCGGTCAGCCGGCGGCCGAACACCTGCAGCCGGCCGTCGGCGTTGGTGCCGACCGCGAGGGCCGGGACGAGCCACCCGCCTGGGTCCGCCATCCGCAGCGGCGCGGACCAGGTACCGTCCGCCTGGCGCCAGTTCGTGTAGAGCGCGCCGCTGCGGACCACGAACACCTGCGGCCGGCCGTCCTGGTTGAGCCCCGCCCAGGAGGTGCCCCGGGACCAGCGGTAGTACATCCGGGCGTACCAGGACTGCGAGTAGTTCCCCGAGTGGTCGTGGCTGGCGTACTCGGAGACGAACACGCCCTTGTCGCCGACCGTCGCGGGGTCGAGGTTCACCGGGCCGTCGCCGATGTTGTAGTCCCGGTAGTTCACCTGGATCAGCTGACCGCCGTACTTGGCGGCCGCGAGCCCCGCGAACCGCGCGGCGGCCACGTGGTCCCCGTGGTCGGCGGAGTAGCGGTTGTCCGGGAGGTCGTCCTGGGCCCGGAGCACGGTGGGCTGGTACGTCACCATGATCTGCCGCAGCACCTCGACCACGTCCGCGGCCGTGAAGGTGGAAGGACCGGTCATCGGGCTGCCGACGGGGACGACCGTGGTGTCCGTGGCGCCGCCCAGGACACCGGCGAGCTGGGCGTCGTGCAGGTTCATGAAGACGAGGTGCACCGGCCGGTCCTTGAGGACGTACCGCTCGACCTGCTTGCCCGCGACCGTCCACGCCTCGGCCGTCCAGTGCCCCACCTCGTCGGTCGACGGGTCGGTGTCGCCGACGCCGGTCATCCGCGAATAGGCGTTGATCGCGCCCATCTGCCGGTTCCAGGTGCGCAGCGGCTCGCCGGCCGGGTCCCAGCAGACGGTGGGGCACGGGTCGCCGGTCCCGTTGCCGGCGGTGACGAACACCGTGACCGACGGCGTGCCGTTGGCGAGCGAGTTGGACAGGTCCGGGTTCATGAACAGGATGTCGTCGTCCTCGTGCGCGACGACCTGCATGAACAGCGGCCCGGAGCCGGCGGCCGGGGCGGCCGTGCTACCCGCCGCCGCGGCCGCGCGGGTCGCGGTGCCCTTGGCCAGCACGGGCACGGCCAGGGCGGTGAGTGCTATGGAGGACAGGAGTTGCCGTCGTCCGATTGCCATGTGATCCCCCCAGGATCGAGATCGGCATGTGGTCATGCCAGGGGGGAGGCTAGCGCACGGAGAGTTGACGGGAGGTCAACGGCGAGGCGGTTTTGCCTCAGGGGTAGCGGAGGTACTGGTAGGTGCAGGCGCCCTGGGTGACGGTGCCCGTGACCGTCCACCCGGCGGGGACGGGGTAGCCGTAGACGCGCCCGCCGGGCATCCAGCACACGACGTAGGCGGTGGCCCCGGCGCCGTGCGCGGCGCCGCCGAGGTAGGAGACCTGGGCGGTCTGGCCGTCGAGCGAGGCCCCGACGAGCACCCAGCCGGCCGGCACGGTGGTGTTGGCGAGGACGGCGACCCTGGCGCCGTAGGGGGCGCCGCCGAGGTACTCGATGAGCTTGTCGTGGACGGCGGTGTTGATGCCGACCACCGCCCAGCCCGCCGGGACGGGGTTGTACTGGGGAATGCGCATCTGTGTCCCGAACGGCGGGTTCACGACGCGGGCGGCCGGGGCCGCGACGGTGGCGGGGGCGGCTCCGGCAACGGTGGCGGACCCGAGGAGGGCGGCGAGGGCGGCGGCGCAGGCGGTGAGGACGGAGGTTCTTCGACGCACGGTGGGGCTCCTCTTCATCGGCGGAGGGCGCGTGGTGCACGGTTCACGCTCCGCCCCGGCGCCGCCCGCCGTCAACGCCGCCCGCCCCCTTCCCCGGGACGCAGAGGGGCACGCGGCGGCGGATTGCCGCCGGTGCATCACGCCCCCGCGATTCGGCACTCCTCCCTTCATTACTGCCTGGATCAGTACTGCTTGTCGATCAGCCGACGTGCCGCCACCAGCGCCCCGTCCGTCCGGACCCGGCCGGCCAGTTCCCGGGCCTTCTCGACGGTCCGCGGAGCCAGGGCCCGCCGCAGCTCCGCCGTCAGGGAGTCGGCCGTCAGCTCGCCGCCCGGGTGCGCGGCGCCGATGTGGAGCTGCTCGACGCGCTGGGCGAAGTAGAACTGATCGAACATCTGCGGCACGACGACCTGCGGCGCGCCGGCCCCGGCGGCCGCGGTGGTCGTGCCCGCCCCGCCGTGGTGCACGACCGCGGCGACCCGCCGGAACAGCGCCTGTTGGTTCACCTCGCCGATCACCAGGCAGTCGGGCGCGGCCAGGTCCGCGGCCAGGTCGGCCCAGCCCCGGGCGAGGATCACGCGACGGCCGAGGACGCGGGCGGCGGCGAGCATCGTCCGGGCGGCGTCCTCGGGGGCGCGGACGCTGCCGAAGCCGACGTGGACCGGAGGTTCACCGGCGTCGAGGAACGCCGTCAGCTCGGCCGGGAGCGGGCGGTCGTCCGCCAGGGTCCACGCCCCGGTCTGCCGGACGTCCAGCTCCGACCGCCCGGGCCACGGCGCCAGCGTCGGATCGGCGGCGAGCCACGGGGTGCCGGTGAAGATGTGCCGGCTGACGTCGCCGATCGGGCCGAGGCCGACGGCCTCCCGCTGGACGTTGAGCGCCGCACCCCACATGACGTTCCAGCGGTGGGCGTCGCGGTCCCACAGCGTCCGGTTGTCGACGCTCCCGTCCGCCGGCTTCTCGCCGAGCATCCCGAAGACGGGCGGCGCGTGGTGCGGCGACGGCAGCGTGATGGGCGCGAACGCGGCGTAGACGTAGCCGGCGCCCCGCTGTTCGGCGACCGAGCGCGCCGCGACCGCCAGCGCGCCGCCGCCCACGATCACGTCGCACCCCTCGGCCGCCGTGCCCACGGCCTTGAACTGGTCGGCCACCGTGCTCTCGATCATCCGCCGCCGCTGCTCGGGCGTGGGCACCTGCCCGGCCGGGCGCTTCGCCGTCCCGTGCAGCAGCGGGCCCACCGGCACGTACTCGATCCCCAGCGACCGCGCCCACTCCTCGAAGTCGGGCGGCGCGCACACCACGGCCTCCTGGCCCAGCTCCAGCAACCGCAGCGCCAGTGCGACCACCGGTTGCGCCTCGCCCCGCGAGCCGATCGTGGACAACAGCACCCGCATGTTCGTCACTTCCCGTCCGTCCGCCGCGTCCCGTCACGCGGAGGTCCATCTTCGCCCGATATGGGGGCCTTGCGGCAAGATCCCCCGTGCGGTATACCGTGGAACGGGAGGGGAAACGGGCGACCCCACGCCTGCGCGCCGGAAATTGCCGCGACATCGTGCGCGTACGGGTGTTAGCTTCCGCCCCATGCAACCCCTGAACGAGACCGAGATCCGCGAATCCTTCGTCAACTGCTCCAAGGGCGAGGCCCGCCGGCTCAACCTCCCCCGGGGGCTGGCCGAACTCCCGTGGGAGCAGCTGGACTTCCTCGGCTGGCGGGATCCGGGCGCGCCCGACCGCGCCTACCTGGTGGCCCACCACGGCGGCGAGCTCGTCGGCGTCACCCTGCGGGTGCCGTCGGTGCGCCGCAGCCTCACCAAGAGCAACGTGTGCTCGTTGTGCGTCACCGCCCACGCCGGTTCCGGCGTCGCGCTGCTGGCCGCCCGCCGGGCCGGCGCCGCCGGGCGCGAGGGCAACTCCGTCGGCAGCTACATCTGCGCCGACCTGGCCTGCTCGCTGTACGTGCGCGGGCTCAAGAAGTCGACGCTCGTGACGCGTCCCAACGAGTCGCTGCCGGTGGAGGAGCAGATCGTCCGCACGGTGGGCAATCTCGACGCCTTCCTCGCGAAGGTGCTCACCGACTCCGTCGCGTAGTACCCACGGCGTAGGCCCCGGCGCCGACCGCGAGGACGGCGGCGCCGGCGGCCACCGATGACGGCGGCAGCGCGAACGCCAGCACCAGGCAGCCCGCGAGGCCGACCACCGGGACGGCCCGCGGCGGGCGGCCTTCGGCCCTGGTCAGCGTCCAGGCGGAGGCATTGGCGATCGCGTAGTAGGCGAGCACGCCGAAGGACGAGAAGCCGATCGCTCCACGCAGGTCCGCCGTCGCCGCGACGGCCGCCACCACGGCCCCCACCGCGAGCTCCGCCCGGTGCGGCACCCGGAAGCGCGGGTGGACCGCCGCCAGCGCGTGCGGCAGGTGGCGGTCGCGCGCCATCGCGAGCGTCGTCCGGGAGACCCCGAGGATCAGCGCCAGCAGCGAGCCGAGCGCCGCCACGGCCGCGCCCGCCCGCACCACCGGGGCCAGCCACGCGGCACCGGCCGCCCGTACCGCCTCCGAGAGCGGCGCACCCGCGGCGGCCAGCCGTTCGGGCCCGAGCACCGCCAGGACGGCGGCCGCGACCAGCGCGTACACGACGAGCGTGATGCCGAGGGCGAGTGGGATCGCCCGGGGGATCGTGTGGGCCGGGTCGCGGACCTCCTCGCCGAGAGTGGCGATCCGGGCGTAGCCGGCGAACGCGAAGAACAGCAGTCCCGCGGCCTGCACCACCCCGTGGAACGACGCGTCCGCACCGAGGCCGAGCCGGGCCGCGTCCGCGTCACCGGACGTCAGGGCCGCCACGACGACTGCCGCGAGCACCGCGAGCACCACGGCGACGACCGCCCGGGTGAACCACGCGGACTTCTGCACGCCGCCGTAGTTCACCGCCGTGAGCGCCACGACGGCCGCCACCGCCACGGCGTGCTCCTGCCCCGGCCAGACGTAGCCGCCCACCGTCAGCGCCATCGCCGCGCACGACGCGGTCTTGCCGACGACGAACCCCCATCCGGCCAGGTAGCCCCAGAACTCGCCCAGCCGCTCCCGCCCGTACACGTACGTCCCGCCGGACTGCGGGTACCGGGCGGCCAGCCGGGCGGACGACGTCGCGTTGCAGTACGCCACCACGGCCGCGAGCGCGAGCCCGGGAAGCAGTCCGGCCCCCGCGGCACCGGCGGCCGGAGCGAGGGCGGCGAAGATGCCCGCCCCGATCATCGAGCCGAGGCCGATCACGACGGCGTCGAACGTGCCGAGCCGCCGCCCGAGCCCGTCCGGGGCGTGATCTGTCGACGGTTGTCCCACGGTGCTCCCCTGTCCGCCCCCGGCTCCGACTCCGGCTCCGGGGGGCGAGCGTCAGCCGACGGGCTTGCCGTCCCGGCGGATGACCTGCGGGAGCAGGCCGTCGACCTCGCCGGCGATCGCGTCGAGCAGCTCGGTGCCGAACACGCAGAGGGACTTCTCCGACGGGTGCCCGAAGACGCCGAAGCGGAAGTCCTCGGCGAGCTGGACGGAGTGGTTCCCGTCCGGGTACGGGCTCAGCGGCCACCCCTGCCACGGCTGCCCCTCGACGACGCGCGGCGTGGCCGCGCCGTCCGGCACGAGGTCCGGGCGCAGCCGGTAGGACGCGTGCGGCTGGTCGAGGAGCCAGAGCGCCTCGCCGGGCCGGCAACATCGCGCGAGCCCGTCCTGCACCACGCCGACGAGCCGGTCGAGCTTCCGGTACCCCGGGTCGTCGTCCAGTGCGTCGAGGCTCCACGTCACCGAGGACGCGGGCTCCGAGATGCCGGGAATGACGGACGTGTCGGGTCGGAAGTCGAACGCGGCCTGGAATCGGTTCCAGATCTCGCCGTGCTCGGAGTCGTTGAGTCGCCGCAGGGCCTCGGTGGTCATGGGGGTGAACTTATCAAGGACCGACCCCCCTGTTGCCACCCCTGCATGTGTCCGCAACCCGTCCCGGATTTCTCTCATAGAACCTGGTCAGCGAACGTGTGTACGGCTGCGGCACTTCACGGTACGGTGGCCGCGCCCGCGGTCTGCCGACGGCCGCGCCCCTGCAGTCCGCCGACCACCGCACCTCCGCAGCCCGCCTGACGGCAAATCCGGTGGCAACGGCCCCTGCCGGCCGGCATGGTGACGGCCATGGATTCTGCCCACCCAGCTGACTGATCGTCAATATCGTTCCATCAATGGACAGTTGCCCATGGCGCTCCGGCTCCCTACCACCCGTCCGACCGCCTGCCGCTGTTCCTCCGCTTTCGGCCCGCGCCGACAGCCGGGCCCTGTGGCCGGGCCCGGCCTCACGTCGGCGGCGCAGCTCCCGTTCGGATCATGCCCCGGGCTGCTCCGAGCGGGCCTGGAACGGGCAGCGCCACTCCCCGTCCGTCGCCATCCCGGAGTACTGGCGCGCCTCGGAGGACTCGCCGAACTCGGCGAGGTTCGGGTTGATCGAGTCCTGGAGGCGCAGTTCGCGCTCGCGGATGCGGCGCTGGAGGCCGCCGTAGACGCCGTTCTCCACGAGGCGCTTGAACTGGTGGTGCGAGTTGAACGCCAGCGCGGGGAAGGCGAACCGCCGGGTGATCCGCGACGCGTTCTCGTGCAGGCCGACGATGAAGAAGGGGTGGCCGGCGATGCTGAAGCCGAACGACGGGGATTCCGGGTCCGGGTTGGCTCCCTCCGCCCAGGGGTAGCCGCTGTCGGCGTCGAGGGCGTGGAGGTCGGCGAGCTGGCGCCACAGCATGGCGTGGAATTCGGGCTCGGGGAGGCCTGACGGGCCGTCGAAGACGGCGACGATCGACGCGAAGTTCTGGTCGGGGCCGAGGTCGTGGGTGACGAAGTCGACCAGGGCGTAGTGAAGCGCCTCGGTGG
>NZ_JBHWGV010000100.1:0-35071 GCF_042732955.1 Kitasatospora sp. NPDC059747
GGGCCGGCCGGGGCCCCGCCGGGCGGCGGCCCGGATTCCACTGTACGGAAAGGGCGTTGGCCGTCCTTGTGTCGATCTTCACGCCGACCGCGGCGGCGCTCGCGGCCGCCGCCGCACCGGCCGGGACCGGGCGCCGGAACCGCGAACGGGAGGGGGAAGCCGCGGGGGGACGGCTTCCCCCTCCCGGGCGGGAGGGTGGGGCAGTTGGTTCTTGGAGCCCGTGGCCGGTCCGGTTCCGAGCGGACCGGCCACGGGCGGTTCATGGGGGCCGGGCCCCGGCGGGACTACTCCCCGAGCGCGGCGCGCGCGTCGACAAAGGCCGCCACGGCGCGCTCGACGTCCTCGGTGGAGTGCGCGGCCGACAGCTGCACCCGGATGCGGGCCTGGCCGTGCGGCACGACCGGGTAGGAGAAGCCGATCACGTACACACCGCGCTCCAGCAGGAGCTCGGCGAGCCGGCCCGCCTTCGCCGCGTCGCCGATCATCACCGGGGCGATCGCGTGGTCGCCGGGCAGGATCTCGAACCCAGCCTCGGTCATCTTCGTGCGGAACAGTGCCGTGTTGGCCGCGAGCCGCTCGCGCAGCTCGTTCGAGTTCTCGACCAGGTCGAGCACCTTCAGCGAGGCGGCCGCGATCACCGGGGCGAGCGAGTTGGAGAACAGGTACGGGCGCGAGCGCTGGCGCAGCAGGGCGACGATCTCGCGGCGGGCGGCGACGTAGCCGCCGGAAGCGCCGCCGAGGGCCTTGCCGAGGGTGCCGGTGATGATGTCCACGCGGTCCATCACGCCGTGCAGCTCGGGGGTGCCGCGGCCGCCGGCGCCGACGAAGCCGACGGCGTGCGAGTCGTCGACCATGACCATCGCGTCGTAGCGGTCGGCGAGGTCGCAGATCTCGCGCAGCGGGGCGACGTAGCCGTCCATCGAGAAGACGCCGTCGGTGACGATCAGGCGGCGGCGGGCGTCCTGGGTCTCCTTGAGCTGCTGCTCCAGGTCGGCCATGTCGCGGTTGGCGTAGCGGTGGCGGCGGGCCTTGCTGAGCCGGATGCCGTCGATGATGCTCGCGTGGTTGAGCGCGTCGGAGATGACGGCGTCGTTGGCGTCGAGGAGGGTCTCGAAGACGCCGCCGTTGGCGTCGAAGCAGGAGGAGTACAGGATGGTGTCCTCCTGGCCGAGGAACGCCGAGAGGCGGTCCTCCAGCTCCTTGTGGACGTCCTGCGTGCCGCAGATGAAGCGCACCGAGGCCATGCCGTAGCCCCAGCGGTCCAGCGCGTCCTTGGCGGCGGCCAGCACCTCGGGGTGGTCGGCCAGGCCGAGGTAGTTGTTGGCGCAGAAGTTGAGCACCTCGCCGGGGCGGCCGCCGCCGGTGACGGTGACGGCGGCGCTCTGCGGAGAGCCGATCACCCGCTCCGGCTTGAACAGGCCGGCCTCGCGGATCTCGTCGAGGGTGGCGGCGATGTCGGCGCGCACGTTGTCGAACACGAACGGTCTCCTAGTCGATTCGGCGGGGCGGAGCGGGGCGGTGCTCGGGCGGGCGGTGCTCAGGCGGGCGGTGCTCGGGCGGAGCGGGGCGGTGCTCAGGCGGTCCGGCGGGGCTGACGCGCTCCGGCGGGCTCAGGCGGGCTCCGGCAGGCTCAGGCGGTCCAGTCGAGGATGATCTTGCCGCAGTTCCCGCCGGCCGCGTCGTCGAAGGCGGCCTCGAAGTCGTCGGCGGCGTAGCGGCCGGTGATCACCGGGCTGAGGTCCAGGCCGCCCTCCAGCAGCACGGACATCGCGTACCAGGTCTCGAACATCTCGCGGCCGTAGATGCCCTTGATGGTGATCATCGAGGTGACGACGCGGGCCCAGTCGACCGGGAAGTCGTCGGCGGGCAGGCCGAGCATGGCGATCTTCCCGCCGTGGGTCATGTTGGCGATCATCGACTGCATCGCCTCGGGGCGGCCGGACATCTCCAGGCCGACGTCGAAGCCCTCGCGCAGGCCGAGCTTCTGCTGGCCCTCCTCGATGGTGTGCTCGGCGACGTTGAGCGCCAGCGTCACGCCGACCTCGCGGGCCAGGTCGAGGCGGTACGGGGAGACGTCGGTGATCATCACGTTGCGCGCGCCGGCGTGCTTGGCGACGGCGGCGGCCATGATCCCGATCGGGCCGGCGCCGGTGACCAGCACGTCCTCGCCGACCAGCGGGAAGGACAGCGCGGTGTGCACGGCGTTGCCGAACGGGTCGAAGATCGCGGCCACGTCGAGGTCGACCGGCACCCGGTGCACCCAGACGTTGGAGGCGGGCAGGGCGACGTACTCGGCGAACGCGCCGTCGCGGTTGACGCCCAGGCCGATCGTGTTGCGGCACAGGTGGCGGCGGCCGGCCAGGCAGTTGCGGCACTTGCCGCAGACCAGGTGGCCCTCGCCGCTGACCAGGTCGCCGACCGCGATGTCCGCGACGCCGGCGCCGATCTCGGCGACCTCGCCGACGAACTCGTGGCCGATCACCATCGGAGTCTTGATGGTCTGCTGCGCCCAGCCGTCCCACTTGCGGATGTGCAGGTCCGTGCCGCAGATGCCGGTCCGCAGGACCTTGATCAGCACCTCGCCGGGGCCGATCTCCGGCTTCGGGACGTCCATCAGCCAGAGTCCGGGCTCGCTCTTGTGCTTGACGAGTGCCTTCACGGGCTTCGGCTCCTGACGTGCGAATGGGCGCCTGCGGACGTGGGCAGGCCGAGGCGGCCCGCAGCGGCCGCTCCTGGCGACCGCACCTCCGGGCAGGCAGAAATCTGCCTGGTGGGGAGGGGTGCGGTCCATCGAGGAATTCTTAAGGGCGGCCACAGCTGGGCTAAACGATCGTGCCCGAGCTGGGCCCCGGCGCGGGTGCGGCGTGCCGTCGGCCACCCGTTCGGCGGAGCGTGCGGCCGCCACGGCGACACCAACCGGGCGTCCGGACGGGGTACTTGACAGCGCGCCGCCAGCCGGATTGGGGCACTCGGCTGACGGCGGGCCCGTTCGGATCAGCCGGAAGTCGGCCCGCGCGCGGCCGGTCGGCAGCGGTGCTTACGGTGGCGCTGCTCCCGTGCGGCCCCGTGGAGCAGCGGCTCCGGGGCCCTCCGCCCCAGAGATTCGCCCCAGAGAGGCGCCTCGATCCATGACCAAGACCCGACGGCCGCGCCCGGCCGTTCCCCGGTCCATAGCCGTCCCCCGGTGCACCGCCACGCCCAGCCCGGTCCGCCGGGCGGGCGCCGCCGCACTGGCGCTGACCGGCCTGCTCTCCGCCGCGGCCTGCTCCGGCTCGTCGTCCGGGAAGCAGGCCGCCGAGCCGGTGATCACCGCCGAACCGGCCGCGCTCAGCCCGTCCTACGCCTCCCCGTCGGGCAGCACGTCCCCGAACGGCGTCGTGGCGCTCACCCCGGACGTCACCGCCAAGCTCGACGCGGCGGTCCAGCGGGTCCTGACCCAGACCGGTGTCCCCGGCATCAACGTCGGGATCATCACCCCCGGCGGGACGTACCTGAAGTCCTTCGGCGTCGCCGACAAGACCGCCGGAACGGCCATGGACCCCTCGCTCCACCTGCGGATCGGCAGCGAGACCAAGACCTTCACGGCGACCGCCGTGCTGCGCCTGGTCGACCAGGGCAAGGTGGGCCTGGACGACCCGATCTCCAAGTACGTGGACGGCGTCCCCGGCGGCGACGGGATCACCGTGCGCCAGCTCGGCGAGATGCGCAGCGGGCTGTTCCCGTACAGCTCCGACCCGGACTTCGTGAACACGCTGATCAACGACCCGAACCACGTGTTCACCCCGGACCAGCTGCTGGCCTACGGATACAAGCACCCGGCGGTGTCCCCGCCCGGCACGCAGTTCCAGTACAACAACAGCAACTACATCATCCTGGGCAAGCTGGTCGAGAAGCTCGGCGGGCAGCCGGCCGGGCAGTACATCACGGACCAGGTCATCACGCCGGCCACGCTGGGCCAGACCAGCTTCGCCACCGACCGGACCATGCCCTCGCCGTACGCCCACGGCTACACCGAGCAGACGCCGACCGGGGCGATCGCGGACGCCACCAACTGGGACCCGTCCTGGGCCTGGACGGCCGGCGCGATCATCAGCACCGTGGCCGACCTGGAGAGCTGGGCCAAGACCATGGCCACCGGCGCCCTCGTGAAGCCTGCCACTCAGGTCGAGCGCCTCAAGACCCTGCCGACCCCCGACCCCGGCGTCGGCTACGGCTTCGGGCTGTTCAACAACAACGGGTGGATCGGGCACAACGGCTCGATGCCGGGCTACGAGAGCGTCGCGGTGTACCTGCCGCAGGCGCAGAGCACGCTGGCGCTGCAGCTCAACACCGATGTGCTGTACCAGGGTTCGGAGCCGTCCTCGCTGTTCGCGAACGAGATCACCAAGATCCTCTCGCCGAAGTACGTCTACTCGATCCCGCCGGCGACGGCCGCGCCGTCGGCACCGGCGTCGGGGTCGGCCTCGGCCTCCGGCTCGGCTTCGGGGTCGCCTTCGGGGTCGGCCTCGGGCTCCGCGTCGAGTTCGGCGTCCACCGGGATCTCGCCGTTGCTCCCGGCGGGCAACTCGCCCTCCACCGTGCGGGCTTGAGCGCATCAAAGGAGGAGGCCCAACCCTTCCGGGGTCGGGCCTCCTCCTGGACGCTCAGTCACATGCCCAGTACCCGGGCCAGATCGTACGACACCGGCTCCTCCAGCTGGTCGTACGTGCAGCTCGCCGGCGTGCGGTCCGGGCGCCAGCGGCGGAACTGGGCGGTGTGCCGGAAGCGCGTGCCCTCCATGTGGTCGTACGCGACCTCGACCACCCGCTCCGGGCGCAGCGCCACCCACGAGAGGTCCTTGGTGCCGGTCCACCGGCTGACCGCCCCCGGCAGCCTGCCCTCCGCGTGCGCGGCCTCGTCGGCCCAGGCGCCCCACGGGTGTTCGGAGAGGTCCGTCAGGCGCAGCGGCGCCAGCTCCTCGGCCAGTTCACGGCGCCGGGCCATCGAGAAGGCGGCGCACACGCCGACGTGCTGGAGCCGGCCCCCGGCGTCGTTGATGCCGAGCAGCAGCGAGCCGACGACCGGGCCGCTCTTGTGCTCGCGGTAGCCGGCCACCACGCAGTCGGCGGTGCGCTCGTGCTTGATCTTGAACATGGTCCGCTCCCCCGGCCGGTAGGGCTGGTCCAGCGGCTTGGCCACCACGCCGTCCAGCCCCGCGCCCTCGTACTCGGCGAACCAGGTCTGCGCGAGGTCGCGGTCGGTCGAGGCGGGGGCGGTGAACACCGGGTCGGCGGCGCCGGCGAGCGCCGACTCCAGCGCCACCCGGCGCGCCGACAGCGGCTCGTCCAGCAGCGACGCGTCGCCGAGCGCGAGCAGGTCGAAGGCGACGAACGAGGCGGGCGTCCGCTCGGCCAGCAGCTTCACCCGGCTCGCGGCCGGGTGGATGCGCTCCAGCAGCTCCTCGAACCGCAGCCGCCCGTCCCGGGCGATGACCACCTCGCCGTCGACCACGCAGCGCTCCGGCAGCTCCCGCCGCAACGCCACCACCAGTTCGGGGAAGTACCTGGTCAGCGGCTTGCCGGTGCGGCTGCCGAGCTCGACGTCGGCGCCGTCGCGGAACACGATCGTGCGGAAGCCGTCCCACTTGGCCTCGTACTGCATCCCCGGCGGGATCTTCGCCACCGACTTGGCGAGCATCGGCGCCACCGGCGGCATCACGGGCAGGTCCATGGGTCCGATCCTCGCGCGCGCCGCCAAAAGGCGCGCGGCGGGCGCGGCGCGCTTAGCGTGAGAGGCATGGGCTCAGCCGTGGAACTGGAGGTCGCCGGGCGCACCGTCCGCCTGTCGAACCCGGACAAGGTGTACTACCCGGAACGCGGGTTCACCAAGCTCGACGTCGCGCAGTACTACCTGGCCGTCGCCGACGGCGTGCTGCGCGGGCTGCGCGACCGGCCGACCACGCTGCAGCGCTTCCCGGACGGCGTCGAGGGCGAGTTCTTCTACCAGAAGCGCGCCCCCAAGGGCCTGCCCGAGTGGCTGCCCACCGCCCGCATCAACTTCCCCAGCGGGCGCTCCGCCGACGAGATCTGCCCCACCGAACCCGCCGCCGTCCTGTGGGCCGCGAACCTCGGCTGCCTCACCTTCCACCCCTGGCCGGTCCGCCGCGCCGACACCGACCACATCGACGAGCTGCGCATCGACCTCGACCCGCAGCCCGGTACCGACTTCCACGACGCCGTCCGCGCCGCCCACGAACTGCGGGCGCTCCTGGAGGAGTTCGGGCTGCGCGGCTGGCCCAAGTCCTCCGGCGGGCGCGGCCTGCACGTCTACGTCCCGCTGGCGCCGGAGTGGACGTTCACCGACGGCCGGCACGCGGTGATCGCGCTCGGCCGGGTGCTGGAGCAGCGCATGCCCGGGAAGGTCACCACCGCGTGGTGGAAGGAGGAGCGCGGCGAGCGCATCTTCGTCGACTACAACCAGATGGCCCGGGACCGCACCATCGCCTCCGCCTACTCCCTGCGCGCCCGCCCCCGCGCCACCGCCTCCGCCCCGCTGCGCTGGGACGAGCTCGACGACGCCGCCCCCGAAGACTTCGACCTGCGGACCGTCCCCGCCCGCTTCGCCGAACTCGGCGACCTGAACGCCGGGATGGAGGACGAGGCGTTCCGCCTGGAGGCGCTGCTGGAGCTGTACGACAAGCAGCTGCACGACGAGGGCCTCGGCGAACTCCCGTACCCGCCCGACCATCCCAAGGCCGAGGGCGAGCCGACGCGGGTCCAGCCGAGCCGGGCCAAGAAGAAGTGACGTGACGTAGCCCGCTAGGCTCGGCGCCATGGGAACACGGGGGCTGGCGGAGATTCTGGCGGACGCGGCGGGCGGGGTCTTCCCGCCGTCGGACGGAGCGGTGACGGTCGTCCCGCAGCCGTCGGAGCGTGAGGCGGGTGTGCTGTCGTTCTCCGCGCACGCGGTCGTCTTCACCGACGAGGAGCCGGCCTGGGTGCACGGGACGCTCGCCGCCGTGCCGAGCGATCCGCTCGCCGCGCCGCTCTGCCCGCCGTTCCTCACCGCCTTCGCCGCGCGCACCGGGCGCGTGGTCAACAACATCGACCTGCTCACCGTCGCCACCCGCCTGCCCGGCCCGCCGCCGCTCCCGCTGGCCCCCGTCGAGGACCGGGAGCACCCGCGCGTCGTCCGCGCCCTGCGGTACCGCGAGGACGTCCGCGCGTTCACCGCCGAGGGCGGCGTGCTCGTCCTCGGCCGCGGCGTCGCCGGCCGCTGGGAGGCCGCGATCGAGGTCGACCCGCAGGCCCGCGGGCGTGGCCTCGGCCGGGCCCTGGCCACGGCCGCCCGACACCTGCTGCCCGAGGGCGACGTCCTGTGGGCGCAGCAGGCGCCGGGCAATGCGACCAGCGTCCGCGCGTTCCAGGCCGCCGGGTACAAGCCCGTCGGCGCCGAGGTGCTACTGATCGTGGGGCGGCCGTGACAACCACCGTCCCGGAAGACGTCCGCGCCCGGTTCGCCGTCCGCTTCGGGCCGTCGGCGGAGGCGTGGTGCGACGCACTGCCGGAGCTCGTGGACGGGCTCGCAGCACGTTGGGGCCTGAGCGTGGTCGCGGCGGGCGGGGGCGGGACGGCCCGGGTGTTCCGCTGCACGGACGTCGCCGGCGCCACCGTGTGGCTCAAGCTCACGCCGGACCGCCGGGTCGCGGCCGAGGAGGAGGCGGCGCTGCGGGCCTGGGCGGGCCTGCCCTCCGTCGTCCGGCTGCTCGCGCACGACGACGCGACGGGCGCGCTGCTGCTCGCGGGCGTCGCCCCGGGGACGACGCTGCGGCAGCGGGCGTGGCGGCCGGAGGAGGTCGCGGGTGTGCTGTCGGCGCTGCGGTCCGTCCCCGTCGACGGGGTGGCCCTGCCGTCGCTGGCGCAGCGGGTGGACTTCCTGTTCGACCTCACCGAGCGTCGTGCCCCCGGGCTCGTCCCGGCGTCGGCGCGTGCGTTCGCCCTCGCGCTCGCGGCGGACGGCCCCGTCGCCCTCGTCCACGGCGACCTGCACCCCGGCAACGTCCTCGACGGGCCGGACGGACCGGTCGCCATCGACCCGCGCGCGACGCTCGGCGACCCGGACTTCGACCTCCTCGACTGGGTGCTCGACGCCGTGACGTCCCGCACGGACCTCGATGGGCGCATCGCAGCCCTCTGCCCGCTCGTCCCCGGCTCCGACCCCGCCCGCGTCCTCGCCTGGTGCCGCGCGATCGCGCCGATCGTCGCCGCGCCGCGCCTCGCCGCGGGGCGGGGCGGCGCGGACACCGTCTTCCTGGCGGAGCTGGGCGGCCTCAGAGTCCGATGACGGCCAGGGCGATCCAGGCCACCCCGGCGAGCGTCAGCACCACGACCAGGACGGCTGCCACCACCCCCGGCACGAGCATCGCCTTTCCCTCGGCCATGCCCAGCCCGAGCCCCACCATCACCAGCAGCCCGACCGCGCCGGGCAGCAGCGTCAGCGAGATCAAGGTGACCGTCCGCGCGACCTCGGCCGCCGAGACGACGTGGCACTCGTCGCCCTCGCACACCGCCCGCACGCCCTGCCCCACCGAGGCCCCGGACCAGATCCGCGCCCGCTCGTTCGCCGCACCGCCGCCGTCCGGCCGGAACACGCCCCGGCAGTCCGCGGGCGGCGGCCCGTCCTCGTAGGCGGAGATCACGCACGTGGCGGCCGTGAACTCCCCCGACACCCCCACCAGCCCGGCCGCCCGCTCGAACTGCCGCACCGGCCCGCCGACCAGCCACCCCGACAACCAGAGCAGCAGCACCCCGACGACCACGGCCACCGCCCGCCGATCCGCCATGACCCACCCCCGCCACGGGGGACGCCCGCCGCCGACCCCTGGTTGCCGTCACCCGATCGGGTGTGGTTCGCCCGATCCGGGCACGGGTACAGGTGCGTACCCATATGCTGGCGGCAGCCAAAAGGAGGCAAACGATGGCCGACGCCAACATCCGGATTCCCGTCGAGGCCCGCGACAGGCTTGCCAAGATAGCGGCCGCCGAACACCTGTCGCTCCGCGCCTACCTCGCCCGGCTGGCCGAGACCACGCTGACTCCGGACGAACGCGCAGAACGTGCCGAACAGGCGCGCACTGTCCTCAAGGCCTGGAACGGCTATGACCCGAGCCCCGAGCGGATCAAGGAACTGGACGCCGAACTCAACCGGCGGTTGACAGAGGCGGGCATCAGGTGACCGAACTCCACGTGATCCTCGACGACACCGCCATGGTGGCCGCCGGCCGCGGGAACATCCTGGCTTCCCGCATCATCCACCAGGCCCATTCCGAGCCCGGCTGGTATCTCTACGCCCCCACCTGTGCCCTGGTAGAGGCCGACCGCGTCCGGCCGGGAACAGCAGAACAACTGGCCGCGCTGCCGGGGATCACCGTCCTGGACCTCGATCTCGCAGCCGCCCTGACCGTGGCCGCCGACTCCACCTGGGCCCACGCACACACCCGTTACGCCGCCACACCGACCCCGGACCGCCCGGCCGGGGCGGTCGTCGCCACCGCAGAACCCAAGCGGTGGGCCGGAGAGGCGGTCCGGGTCATCGACCTCACGCCCTGACCCCCGGGGGCGTCACCCCAGCCGGGCGCCCGCCGGGGCCAGGTCGGTGATGGTGCCGACGGCTTCGGCGATCTGGGCGTCCGTCAGGTCGCCGCGGGCGGTGAGGCGCAGGCGGGAGATGCCGTCCGGGACGGACGGGGGGCGGAAGCAGCCGACGGCGAGGCCGGCGCGGCGGCAGTCGGCGGCCCAGGCGACGGCGGCCTCGGGGCCGGGGGCCCGGACGGAGACCACGGCGGCGTCCGGTTCGCAGGCGTGCAGGCCGGCGGCGGTGAGGCGGGCGGCGAGGGTGCGGGCGACCTCGCGGGTGCGGTCGGCGCGGTGGGGTTCGGCGCGCAGGAGGCGCAGGGCGGCGAGGGCCGCGCCGGCGGCGGCGGGGGCGAGGCCGGTGTCGAAGATGAAGGTGCGGGCCGTCTCGGTCAGGTGGCGGATGACGCGGCGCGGACCGAGGACGGCGCCGCCCTGGGAGCCGAGGGACTTGGAGAGCGTCACCGTCGCGACGGTGTCGGGCTGCCCGGCGAGGCCGGCCGCGGCGAGGGCGCCGCGGCCGCCGGGGCCGAGGACGCCGAGCCCGTGGGCGTCGTCGACGAGCAGCGCGGCGCCGTGGGCGCGGGCGGCGGCGGAGAGGGCGGGCAGCGGGGCGGCGTCGCCGTCCACCGAGAAGACGGAGTCGGTGACGACCAGCGCCCGCCGCTGCGTGCGCTCGCCGAGCGCCCGGCGGACGGCGTCCGGGTCGCTGTGGGGGGCGCGGTGGACGTCGGCGCGCGCGAGGCGGCAGCCGTCGATGAGGGAGGCGTGGTTGTAGGCGTCGGACACGATGACGGTGTCCGGGTCGGTGAGCGCGGTGAGCGCGGCGAGGTTGGCGGTGTACCCGGAGGAGAAGACCAGCGCGGCCTCCACCCCGCAGAACGCGGCCAGTTCCTCCTCCAGTTCGGTGTGCAGCGCCGTCGTGCCCGTTACCAGCCGCGATCCGGTCGACCCGCCGCCCCACCGCAGCGCCGCGTCCGCCGCCGCCCGGGTCACCACCGGGTGCCGGGTGAGCCCGAGGTAGTCGTTCCCCGCGAGGTCCAGCAGCCCGTCCTCGGCCTCCCGGCTGCGCAGCGTCCGCGTCAGCCCGGCGTCGGCGCGCAGCGCGGCGGCCTCGTCCAGCCAGTCGAAGACCCCCGCCGGGGCGGGGGCGGTCGAGTGCGATTCGGGGGCGTCGGACGCGAGGGGGTGGGCCATGCCCGGCACTCTGGCACGCGCCCCGACGACCGGGCAATGTGCGACTCGGCACATGATCGGCGCCCGCGGTTGTGCGCGCCCGCAGGACGTCCGGCGCGCCGATCGTGCGCCCACCGTGCCGTCGTGAGGGGGCGGGCTTTGCCCGGGGTGGCGGCCAGCAGGCAAGATAGCCGGGTGAGCCTCCTAGATCTGATGCCGAAGCCCGCCACGCCCGATGCGCTGTTCGAGACGTTCGCAGCCTGGGCGGAGGAGCGTGGGATCACGCTGTACCCGGCGCAGGAGGAGGCGCTGATCGAGTTGGTGTCGGGGAACAACGTCATCCTCGCGACGCCGACCGGGTCGGGGAAGAGCCTGGTCGCGGCGGGGGCGCACTTCGCCGCGCTGGCGGAGGGGCAGCGGACGTTCTACACCGCCCCGATCAAGGCGCTGGTGTCGGAGAAGTTCTTCGACCTGGTGAAGATGTTCGGCACCGAGCAGGTCGGCATGATGACCGGCGACGCGAGCGTGAACCCGACCGCGCCGATCATCTGCTGCACGGCCGAGGTGCTGGCGCAGATCGCGCTGCGCGACGGTACCCGGGCGGACATCGGGCAGGTCGTGATGGACGAGTTCCACTTCTACGCGGAGCCGGACCGCGGGTGGGCGTGGCAGATCCCGCTGCTGGAGCTGCCGCAGGCGCAGTTCCTGCTGATGTCGGCGACGCTCGGCGACGTGCGCCGGTTCGAGGAGGACCTGACCCGGCGCACCGGCCGGCCGACGACCGTGGTGCGCAACGCGACGCGTCCGGTGCCGCTGTTCTACGAGTACCGCCGCACGACGATGCACGACACACTGGAGGAGCTGCTGAAGACCGGCCAGGCGCCGGTCTACGTCGTGCACTTCACGCAGAAGGAGGCGGTGGAGCGGGCGCAGTCGCTGATGAGCATCAACATGTGCTCGAAGGCGGAGAAGGACGCCATCGCCGACCTGATCGGCAACTTCCGCTTCACCACCAAGTTCGGCCGCAACCTGTCGCGGTTCGTGCGGCACGGCATCGGCGTGCACCACGCGGGCATGCTGCCCAAGTACCGCCGGCTGGTCGAGCGCCTGGCGCAGGCGGGTCTGCTGAAGGTCATCTGCGGGACGGACACGCTCGGCGTCGGCGTCAACGTGCCGATCCGCACGGTGCTGTTCACCGCGCTGTCGAAGTACGACGGCACCCGGGTGCGGATCCTGCGCGCCCGCGAGTTCCACCAGATCGCCGGGCGGGCCGGGCGGGCCGGGTTCGACACGGTCGGCCAGGTGGTGGCGCAGGCGCCCGAGCACGTGATCGAGAACGACAAGGCGATCGCGAAGGCCGGGGACGACCCGAAGAAGAAGCGCAAGGTCGTCCGGAAGAAGGCCCCGGAGGGCTTCGTCGGCTGGACCGAGGAGACCTTCGAGAAGCTGATCGCCGCCGACCCGGAGCCGCTGGTGTCGCGGTTCAAGGTGAGCCACGCGATGCTGCTGTCGGTGATCGGCCGCCCGGGCAACGCCTTCGAGGCGATGCGCAAGCTGCTGACCGACAACCACGAGGAGAAGGCGGCGCAGCGCCGGCACATCCGCACCACCATCGCGATCTACCGCTCGCTGCTGGAGGGCGGCGTGGTCGAGCGGCTGCCGGAGCCGGACGCCGAGGGCCGGATCGTGCGCCTGACCCTGGACCTCCAGGAGAACTTCGCGCTCAACCAGCCGCTGTCCACCTTCGCGCTGGCCTCCTTCGAGCTGCTCGACCCGGCCTCGCCGTCGTACGCGATGGACGTGATCTCCGTCGTGGAGGCCACGCTGGACGACCCGCGCCAGATCCTCGCCTCGCAGCAGAACAAGGCGCGCGGCGAGGCCGTCGGCGAGATGAAGCGCGACGGGATCGAGTACGAGGAGCGCATGGAGCGGCTCCAGGAGATCACGTACCCGAAGCCGCTGGAGGAGCTGCTCACCCACGCCTACGAGGTCTACCGCCGGGCGCACCCGTGGATCGGCGACCACCAGCTGGCGCCGAAGTCCGTGGTCCGCGACCTGTACGAGCGGGCGATGACGTTCTCGGACTACGTCGGCCACTACGAGCTGGCCCGCACCGAGGGCATCGTGCTGCGCTACCTGGCGGGCGCCTACAAGGCGCTGGAGCAGACCGTCCCCGAGGACGTGAAGACCGACGACCTCAAGGACGTCATCGCGTGGCTCGGCGAGCTGGTCCGCCAGGTCGACTCCAGCTTGCTCGACGAGTGGGAGCAGCTCGCCAACCCGACCGAGGCGGCCACCGCCGAGGTGACGCTGGAGGACAAGGCGGCGCCGGTCACCGCCAACGCGCGGGCCTTCCGGGTGCTGGTGCGCAACGAGCTGTTCCGCCGCGTGGAGCTGTGCGCGCTGGAGCACTGGAACGAACTCGGACAGCTGGACGGCGAGTACGGCTGGGACGCGGACCGCTGGGCGGACGCCATGGACGGGTACTGGGACGAGTACGACGACCTCGGCACCGGCCCGGACGCGCGCGGCCCGAAGATGCTGATCATCGAGGAGGAGGACTCCGCCTGGCGGGTCCGCCAGATCTTCGACGATCCGGCGGGCGACCACGACTGGGGGATCAGCGCGGAGGTCGACCTGTACGGCTCGGACGAGGAGGGCCGCGCCGTGGTGCGCGTGACCGCGGTGGACCGGCTGGGCGGCTGACGATCGGCCGACGGCCCGTCAAGACGTGAAGGAGGGGGCCCGCTTGAGCAAGCGGGCCCCCTCCGGCGTACTGCAGTGGGCGGGCCGGGACGTGTCTTTCGGATCACCCGGGCTGATCCGAAAGACGCGCCCTACATCCAGACGAACTGCGCGCCCGCCGTGTACGACACGGCGCGCGTCGCCTCGTCGAGGACCTGCTCGGGCGTGGGCGCCGGGGTCCCGGACGCCGACGGGCTCGCCGCGGGCGCGGAGCCGGGCACGGTGCCGGGCGTCGCGGACGGCGCGTGGGCGTCGGCGGGCAGGCGGGAGCTGGTCACCGTCACGTAGTGCCCGACCGCCTCGACCCGCGGCTCGGTGCCGGGCTTGGCGGCAGCGGCGGCCGGGGAGTTGTCCACGTCGGCGTTGGGGAGGATGAAGGCCAGCGCACCGGGCTTGGCGCGCAGCGCCTCCGCGGCCCGGCCGGCGGCGGCCTGGTCGGCGAAGCGCAGGATGGTGACGCTGCTGAGCACCGGCTTGTCCTGGCCGGTGACGCTGACGGTCAGGTAGGCCTGGCAGCCGCTGTCCTTGAGCAGGTCCTGGGCGCGGTCCTGCTGCGCCTCGACGCAGTTCTCGCCGCGCCGCGCGCCGTTGCGCTTGCCCTTGTAGGCGCCGAGCTCGATCAGCCGCTGGGACGGGAAGTACGTCTCGACGTTGAGGGCCTCGGGGTCGGTGGGCGGCGGCGGGGCGCCGACGACCGGCGGGGTCCTGGCCGCGTCCTTGGCGGACGGGCCGAGCCCGGGTATGTAGTCGCCGGGATTGGGCCGGGTGATGATCCAGCCGCCGGCCACGACCACGCCCACGACCGCCGTCCAGCCGATCAGCCGCCGGGCGGACGGCCGCCTGCCCCGGTACGCGCCGGCGCCCCCGCCGAACCGCTGTCCTGCCTGGCCCGTCTGGCCGTCTCCCGGAGTCGGGGTGCGCTCCCCCTGCGTGGTCATGGCGCAGATTCTAAGCAACGGCCGGGTGGCCCAGATCACGGGGTCGGCGCTTGTGGATCATCGCTCACTACTGCCGGGTAACAACCCGCCACGCACTGCGTTCGGCGGCGAACCAGCCGCTCGCGGGCCGTCCGGGCGACCGTGTCACCGCCGACGTGACTCGCGTCACTACCGTGAGCTCCGACACTGTGACAACTCGCACATCCTCCCGCCGATCTTCTGGTGGGTTTGCTCTGGCGTCGGCCGAACACCAACAGGCAGGATCAGGCCCATGGATCTGCTCGATACCCTCACCGCCAAGGGCCTGCGCGGCGAAGTCCCGACCCGCGAGGAGGCGCTGGCCGTCCTCGCCACCACCGACGACGAGCTGCTGGACGTCGTCGCCGCCGCCGGCAAGGTCCGCCGCAGGTGGTTCGGCCGCCGGGTGAAGCTCAACTACCTGGTGAACCTCAAGAGCGGGCTCTGCCCCGAGGACTGCAGTTACTGCTCGCAGCGGCTGGGCTCCAAGGCCGAGATCCTCAAGTACACCTGGCTGAAGCCGGAGCAGGCCGCGGACGCGGCGCGCGCCGGCGTGGCGGGCGGCGCCAAGCGCGTCTGCCTGGTGGCCAGCGGCCGCGGCCCGACGGACCGCGACATCGACCGCGTCACCGACACCATGGCCGCCATCAAGGACGCCGACCCCGAGGTCGAGATCTGTGTCTGCCTGGGCCTGCTCTCCGACAACCAGGCGGAGCGGCTGAAGGCGGCCGGCGCGGACGCCTACAACCACAACCTCAACACCTCCGAGAGCACCTACGGCGACATCGCCACCACCCACACCTACGCGGACCGCGTGGACACCGTGCAGAAGGCGCACGGCGCCGGGCTCTCCGCCTGCTCGGGCCTCATCGCGGGCATGGGCGAGAGCGACGAGGACCTGGTCGACGTCGTGTTCGCGCTGCGCGAGCTGGGCTCGGACTCCGTCCCGGTCAACTTCCTCATCCCGTTCGAGGGCACGCCGCTCGCCCAGGAGTGGAACCTCACCCCGCAGCGCTGCCTGCGCATCCTCGCGATGGTCCGCTTCGTCAACCCGGACACCGAGGTGCGGATCGCCGGCGGGCGCGAGGTGCACCTGCGCTCGATGCAGCCGCTCGGCCTGCACGTCGCCAACTCCATCTTCCTCGGCGACTACCTGACCAGCGAGGGGCAGGCCGGGCAGACCGACCTCGACATGATCAAGGACGCGGGCTTCGAGGTCGAGGGCGCGGGCGAGGCCACCCTGCCGCGCCACCGGGCCGACATCGCCGCCGCCTCGGGCTGCGGCTCGACGGCCTCCGGCTGCGGCACGAGCGCCGCCGCCCCCACCGCCTCCGGCTGCGGTTCGGCCGCGTCGGCCTGCGGCAGCGGCGGCGGCTGCGGCCCTTGCGGCGGGCACGGCCACGCGGAGCCCGCCCCGGCCGCTGCTGTCGCGAACGACGCCGCCGAGTCCACGGACGGACTGCGCAGCGACCTGGTCAAGGTCCGCCGCCGCGGCGCCGGCACCGAACTCGCGCCCAACGCCTGACGGTTCGGCCGCCACCGGGGCCGCGCGCCCGCCGCGCGGCCGTCCGGCCGGCACCGGACCCACGCTCCACGCCCGACAGTCCAGGAGAACCCCCGTCATGTCGTCCCAGCTGTCCCCGGACACGCTGCTCTCGCTCGACCGCGCCCACGTCTGGCACCCGTACGGCCCGATGCCCGGCACCACCACCCCGTTCGTGGTGGAGTCCGCCTCCGGCGTCCGGCTGCGGCTCGCCGAACCGGTCGCGGGCGGGCGGCGGGAGCTCGTCGACGGCATGTCGTCCTGGTGGGCGGCCGTCCACGGGTACCGGCACCCGGTGCTCGACGAGGCCGTCCGGGACCAGCTGGGGCGGATGAGCCACGTGATGTTCGGCGGGCTCACCCACGAGCCCGCCGTCCGGCTCGCGGCCCGGCTGGTGGAGATCACGCCCGAGCCGCTGCAGCACGTCTTCCTCGCCGACTCCGGCTCGGTCGCGGTCGAGGTCGCGATGAAGATGTGCCTCCAGTACTGGCGCTCCACCGGCCGCCCCGAGAAGCGACGGCTGCTGACCTGGCGCGGCGGCTACCACGGCGACACCTTCCACCCGATGTCCGTCTGCGACCCCGACGGCGGCATGCACCACCTGTGGGGCGGGGTGCTGCCCGGGCAGCTCTTCGCGCCGCAGCCGCCCGCCGGGTTCGACGAGCCGCTCGACCCCGCGTACGCGCGGGAGTTCGAGGCGCTGATGGAGCGGCACGCGGACGAGCTCGCCGCCGTCATCGTCGAGCCGGTCGTCCAGGGCGCGGGCGGGATGCGCTTCCACTCCCCCGCCTACCTGCGGATGCTGCGCGAGCTGTGCGACCGGCACGGCGTGCTGCTCGTCTTCGACGAGATCGCGACCGGGTTCGGCCGCAGCGGCGCCCTGTTCGCCGCCGACCACGCGGGCGTCTCCCCCGACGTCATGTGCCTCGGCAAGGCCATCACCGGCGGGTACCTGACGCTGGCCGCCGCGCTCTGCACGGGCGAGGTCGCGGACGGGATCAGCCGCGGCGAGGTGCCGGTGCTGGCCCACGGGCCGACGTTCATGGGCAACCCGCTGGCCTGCGCGGTCGCCAACGCCTCCATCGACCTGCTGCTCGGGCAGGACTGGGAGACCGAGGTGAAGCGCATCGGCAACGGCCTGCGGGACGGGCTCGCGGCCGCCGCCGACGTACCCGGCGTGCACGACGTGCGCGTCCAGGGCGCCATCGGGGTGGTGCAGTTGGACCACCCGGTCGACGTCGCCGCCGCCACCGAGGCCGCCGCCCGCGAGGGCGTCTGGCTGCGCCCCTTCCGGGACCTGATCTACACCATGCCCCCCTACGTGACGCAGGACGAGGACGTGGCCCGCATCGCGGCCGCCGTAACCGCCGCGGCGGTGGCGGGATGAGCGCGAGTCGCCGCGGCGGTGACGGGATGAGCGCGCGGATCCTGTTCGTCACCGGGACGAACACCGACGTCGGCAAGACGATCGCCACGGCGGCCGTCGCGTCGGCGGCCCTGCGCGGCGGCCTGCGGGTCGCCGTGCTCAAGCCCGGACAGACCGGCGTCGCGCCCGGCGAGCCCGGGGACGCGGCCGAAGTCCGGCGCCTGGCGGGCGATCTGACGATCCGTGAGCTCGTGCGCTACCCCGAGCCGCTGGCCCCCGACACGGCGGCCCGCCGGGCCGGGATGCCGCGCCTGGCCCCGGAGGACGTCGTCGCCACCGTCCGCGAGCTGGCGGCGGAGCACGACCTCGTCCTGGTCGAGGGCGCGGGCGGCCTGCTGGTGCGCTACGACGACGAGGGCCGGACGCTCGCCGACCAGGCCGGGGCCGTGCTGGAGGCCGGACTGCCCGCCGAGGTGCTGCTCATCGCGTCGGCCGGACTCGGCACCCTCAACATCGTCGCCCTGACGGCGGAGGCCCTCGCGGCGCGCGGACTTCCGCTCGCGGGCGTCGTCGTCGGCTCCTGGCCCGCCGCGCCCGGCCTCGCCGAACGCTGCAACCTCGCCGACCTGCCGCGCTCGGCCGGCGCCCCGCTCCTCGGCGCGCTCCCCGAACGCGCCGGCGCCGCCGCCGACTTCGCCGCGCTGGCCCTCGCCTCGCTGGCCCCGGAACTGGGCGGTACGTGGGATGCGGAGCACTTCGCCGAGGCCCACCGGCCGGAATGAGCCGGGCTTCGCTCGAAGGTGTGATGTCGGCCCCCGAACCGTGTGCGGGCCGGTTCGGCTCAATACCGTTCTCCCCATGACAGACGGGCTGACGGTAGACGAGGCTCTCCGAGCCTTGGCCGCCCTGGAGGCGGCGTGGAAGGACGACGACGAGGCCCTGTCCGCCCTCTCCGCGGGCGGGCCGGACGAGCAGACCCTCCCGGCACTGGTGGCCGCGTACGGCGAGCACGCGATGGACACGCTCATGGCGCTCGCCTTCGGCCTGCGCTCGACGATGAGCGACGAGGAGATCGCCGAGCTGTCGGACGCCGTGAGCGCCAACATCGGCGCCCGGATGAGCGCACTGCTCACCCGGGCGCTGAAGGTGTGGGGCGCGGTGGCCCCGCCGGACGACCTGGTCGTGACGAAGGCCATCGCCCACGTGGTGATCGACGCGATGCGGGCGGTCACGGAGGACCCGAACAAGACCGAGGTCCTGCCGCTGCTCGCGACCTTCCGCTCGTACGCGCTCAACAACCCCTGACCCCTGACCGTCGCCGGGGCGGGGTGCCCGTGCCGCGTCCGGCGGTGGGACGGCCCCTACCGGTCGGCGGGCAGGTCGAACCCGAGCGCGGCCAGCGCCTCCTCGGCGGCCTCCCGGTCCTGCTCGTAGCTGCCGCCGGAGACACCGAGGCCTCCGACGCACCGGCCGTCCGCGAGGACCGGGTAGCCGCCGCCCACCGCCATCAGCCGCGGGTGCCCGGCCAGCGGCGTGACCTGCGGATCGGCCAGGTAGCCGTTCCACGCGTGGGTGGGGATCCCGAACGAAGCCGCCGTCCACGCCTTGTCGACGGCCACCTCGGCGGTGAGGAAGGGCGCCCCGTCGGCGCGGTCGAAGGCCTTCAGGTGCCCGCCCGGGTCGACGACGGCGACGGCCGCCGGGAAGCCGATCCGGTCGGCGGCCGCGCGCACGGCCGCGATCAGCTCGGCGGCGGCGGTCCGGCTCACCGCCTGGACGGGCGTGGTGTTCGCGGACGTGTCGGTCCTCACGAGGCCGCTCCTTCGGTGACGGTCAGGACGATCTTGCCGCGGGTGCGGCCGGTCTCGCCGAAGGTGTGGGCCGCGCCGGCCTCTTCCAGCGGGAAGGTCTTCGCCACCTCGACGGCGACCTCGCCGGCGTCGATCAGGCCGGCGATCGCGGTCAGCGCCGTACCGTCCGGCTCGACCAGGAACGGGGTCACGCGCACGCCGGCCGCCTCGGCCGCGGCGGCCAGCTCCGGGGAGACGCCGGCCGGGATGGTGACCAGCAGGCCGCCGGGGCGCAGGACCTTCAGCGAACGAGTGCTGCTGTCGTCGTGGGCGTCGCCCACCAGCTCGATGACGACGTCGACGTCGGCGACGACCTCCTCGAAGCGGGTCGTGGTGTAGTCGACGGTCTCGTCCGCGCCGAGTTCCTTGAGCCAGGGGTGGCGGGCGGCGCTCGCGGTGGCGATCACGTGGGCGCCCAGGTGCCGGGCGAACTGGACGGCGAAGTGGCCGACGCCCCCGGCGGCGGCGGTGATCAGGACCCGCTGCCCGGCCTGGACGTGGGCGGTGTCGACGACGGCCTGCCAGGCCGTCAGCGCGGCCAGCGGCACGGCGGCGGCGTGCACGTGGTCGAGGGCGGCGGGCTTGCGGGCGAACTGCCGGGCCGGGGCGGTCACGTACTCGGAGTAGCCACCCGCGAGGCGGGGGAACCACGGCATGCCGTAGACCTCGTCACCGGGCTTCAGCGTGGTCACGCCGAAGCCGACCTCCTCGACCACGCCGGACACGTCCCAACCGAGGGTGAACGGGCCCTCGCCCAGCAGGCCGGCCATGCCCGAACCGGCACGGGTCTTCCAGTCCACCGGGTTGACCCCGGCGGCGTGCACCCGCACCAGTACCTCGGTGGGCAGCGGCACCGGGCGCGGCACCCGCTCGACCCGCAGCACCTCCGGGCCGCCGAAGCCGTTCTGGACCATCGCGCGCATCGTGTCCGTGGACATGTGTCATCTCCTGCGAAAGGCGCTTCCGGAGAGGCTCTCGCGGGCCTCCCCCTGACGTCGGCGACGCTATCCGCAGGGATGTGGTTACCTTCAAGGGACACTACTTCCTTTTGGAAAGCATCCTGCTGAGGAGAGTAAGAAGCATGGCGACCAGCTGCCCCAGCGGCCAGCACGACCACCACGACGTCTACACCGCCCAGTGCCCCTGCCGCCCCCTGCTCGACCTGCTGGCCAACAAGTGGTCCGCGCTCGCCATCGGCGCCCTGGAAGAGGGTCCGCAGCGCTTCGGCGCGCTCCAGCGCCGGCTCGGCGGCATCAGCCCGAAGGTGCTGACCCAGACGCTGCGCCGCCTGGAGGACTTCGGCATCCTCGACCGCACCGTCTACCCGGCGGTCCCGCTGCACGTCGAATACTCCCTCACCGAGCTCGGGCGCAGCGCCGCGGTCCCGCTGAACCACCTGCGCAGCTGGGTGGAGCAGAACCTGGACCAGGCGGCCCGTACGGAACCGGTCGCGGAGGCCTTCACGAGGTGAGCGGGGTGAGCGAGGTGAGCGAGGCAAGCGGGGTGAGCGAGGTGAACGAGAAGTCGGGCCCGCCGACTTCCGGTGATCCCCGGGAGTACGCTGCTGCCCGCGAACCCTCAGAACGGTGATCACGGCAACCGGACCGGGCCGCCACCGCGTCCGAGGGGCAGGACCGGCAATAGGACACGGGGGAGACGGCTCATGGGAATGCGGCGACCTGACCGGGCGGACGACGAACGGGCGGTGGCGCGGCGGCAGTTGCTGACGTGGGCGGCGACGGGCGCCGCCGTGCTCGGGGCCGGCGGCGCGCTGACCGGGTGCAGCAGTTCCGGGTCCGCGAGCGCCGACAGCGCCGACGGGGACTCGCCGAACGACTCCTTCTCCCCCGCCGCGCCGACCGACCCGCCCGCCGTCCCCGGGCTGCCGGTGCCGTCGGCCACCCCCGTCGGGGTGCGCGGCAAGCCGGTCTTCAAGGTCCACGACCTGCTGCCCACCGCGCCGTCCAACGCCGTCGCCCTGACCATCGACGACGGCCCGAGCCGGCTCTACACCCCGCAGGTGCTGCAGCTGCTGCGCAAGTACGACATCCGCGCCACGTTCTCCGTGGTCGGCAGCGAGGCGCACGCCAACAAGGACGTCATCCGGCAGATCGCCGCGGACGGCCACGTGCTGGCCAACCACACCATGACGCACCCCCAGCCGTTCTCGCACCGCAGCGCCGCGCAGATCCGGCAGCAGCTCACCGACACGCAGTCCGTCGTCGTCGACGCCGGGGCCCCCGTGCCGACGCTGTTCCGCTCGCCCGGCGGCGACTGGTCCCCGACGGTCTTCCAGGAGGCCGCGCGCCTCGGCCTGACCCCGATCGACTGGGACGTCGACCCGCGGGACTGGGCCCGGCCCGGCGTCAACAAGATCACCGAGAAGCTGCTGGCCGCCAAGCCCGGCGACATCCTGCTCTGCCACGACGGCGGCGGCGACCGCTCGCAGACGCTCGACGCCCTGCGCTCGGTGCTGCCGGCGCTCAAGGCCAAGGGCTACGCCTTCGTGACGCTTTGATCGGCGGAGCGCCCGTCACCCGCCGGGCCGCGCTGCTCGGCGGGGCCGCCGCCGTCCTCGCCGGGTGCTCGGACGGGGGCGGGCCGACGGGGTCGCTACGGCTGGCGAGCGGGCCCGAGGGCGGGCCGTACAACGCCTTCGGACGCTCCTTCGCCGACGCCGTGGCGGCCGGCCGCCGGCGGCTGTCCGTCACCCCCGTGAGCACCGCGGCCAGCGTGGACAACCTGCGGCGGCTCGACGGCGGGTCCGTCGACCTCGCGCTCGCCACCGCGGACGCCGCCGAGGACGCGGTGCTCGGCCGCGACACCTTCGCCCGGCCACTCGCCGTGACGGCGCTCGCGCGGGTCTACGTCAACTACATCCACCTCATCGCGCCCGCCGACGGGCCGGTGCACGAACTCGCCGACCTCGCCGGGCGGCGCGTCGCGACCGGTGCGGCGGGCTCCGGGCTCCAGGTGACGGCCAAGCGGCTGCTCCAGCAGGCCGCGCTCACCGGCGGCGCCGCGCCGGTGCAGGAGGAGACGCTCGGGCTGGCCGAGTCGCTGGCGGCGCTGCGGGCGGGCGAGGTGGACGCGGTGTTCTGGTCCGGCGGTGTGCCGACGCCCGCCGTGGCCGGGCTCTCGGCGCAGCTGCCGGTGCGGTTCGTGCCGCTGGACGACGTCGCCGGGACCCTGCGCGAGCGGTACGGCCCGGTGTACTCGGCGGTCACGCTCCCGGCCGGGGCGTACGGCCTGCGGAGCCCGATCGGCACCGTCGGAGTCGGCAACTACCTGACGGCCCGCCCGGGTGTGCCGGAGGACGCCGTGCGCGAGCTGCTGCGGATCCTGTTCGACCGGTGGGCCACGCTGCTGCGCGCCGTGACGGCGGGGGCCCGGCTGGAGCCGCGGTTCGCCGTCTCCACCGGGGCGGTGCCGCTGCACCCGGGGGCGGCGGCGTACTACCGGTCGGTCTACGGCTGAGCTTTCCGTCAACGCTGCCGTTGCTCACGGCTCCAGGCGGGGATCGTCGATGTCGACGGTGGAGATCCCGGGCGGATACAGTTCCGGACAGGCCGTCAGGATCAGGTGCTGCAGCGGACGCACCGGCGTGGGCAGGCTCGTCGAGATCGCATGGGCGACATCCGGGCCGCCGTAGCCGTCGCGGACCATGTTCGCCACCAGGACGGCGGTCGTCGCGTCCAGGAATCCAGAATGATCACGCGCCACGCCTCGGGGCGACCTTGGCACGGGCGTCGGCGGCGGCGATGTCGTAGACCCTTTGCAGCAGGTTGGGGCCCTCGTCCAATTCCTTGTCGGCGAGGGTCATCCCGAAGTGCTCCCGCAGCAGCCGGCGCCCCTCGGCCACGCGCTCCGCGATCTGCTCCGCGGTGGGCTGTGCCTCCACCAGCAGAGCGACCTGGGCGCCGATCGTGGTGCCGCGGGCCGCCGCGAGAGCGGCCAGCCGGTCACGCGTTTCAGGGGAAACCTTGATCGTCGCATCAGCCATATCTCGACCGTACCCCGCTGGTACAACCAGCGGGGTACGGATTGAACCCGAGGGGCCCGGGCCGCCGGCGCTCACGGCCGCTCGGCCGACCCCTGGCTCGGGCTCCGCCCGTCCGCCCCCGGGAGCCGGAGCTCGACGGTCAGTCCGTGCGGGCTCGCCGCAGTGACGCTCAGGATGCCGTCGCACGCTCGCGCCAGCTCATCGGCTATGGCCAGGCCGAGGCCCGTGCCGGGGACGTTCTGGTGCTCGGGGGCTCTGCTGAACCGCCTAAGCAGTAGCGGGAGTTGCTCGGCAGATACGCCCGGGCCCGTGTCGGCCACCCGGACGACGACGACAGTGCCGCCGCCGTCGGGCGCGGCCTCGGCCGTGACGTGGATCCGCTCCCCCTCCGGGACGAACTTGCCCGCGTTGTCGAGCAGCGCGTCCAGCACCCGTCCGGCCGCGTCGGGCAGCGCGAGGGCACGCAGGCCGGGGGTGACGTCCGCCGTCAGCTCCTGGCCGCCGGCGCGGAACACGGGCGCCCAGGCGGCCACCCGGTCGCGGACGGCCGCCGACACGTCGTGTTCCGCGAGCGGCTCGGACGCGGACTCCATCCTCGCCAACGCCAGTAGCCCGTCCAGGAGTTCGGCCAGCCGGTCGGCCTCGTCCAGGGCCAGGGCGTGCGCGGCGAGGCCGGGGCCGGGCGGTACGTGCGGTTCGGCGTTCTCCAGTTGCAGGACCAGGGTGGCCAGCGGGTTGCGGAGTTGGTGGGAGGCGTCGGCGACGAAGTCGCGCTGGCGGCGCAGCGCGTCGGCGACGGCCTGCGCCATGCCGTTGAAGTGCCGCCGCAGCCTGCGCAGTTCCGGCGGGCCGCCGTCCGACACCGCCCGCGCCTCCAGCCGTCCGTCCGCCAACCGGGCCACCGCGCGGTCGAGTTCGTCGACGGGCCGCAGCAGCCAGCGGGCCAGCCCCGCCGCGACGAGGGCGGCGGCGACGAACGCGGTGACGGCGCCCGCGGCGATGAGCGCCCAGCGGACGAGGACGTCGTGGCGCGCGGCGGCGGTGGGGACGGTCAACAGGACGGCGCCGTTGACGCGTTCGTCCTGGCCCACGGGTTCGGCGAGGAGGACGGTGTCCGGCCCCCAGGGGAGGATCGTGGGCAGCATCTCGGTGGAGCGGCCGGTGAGGGCCCGGCTGCGGGCGTCCTCCGCGATGGCGTCCGTGGGGGTAGCCCCGGCCCGGCCGAGGACCCCGCCGGAGGGGTCGACGACGGTCACGGCGGCGCCGTAGAGCTCGGCGTAGCGGGTGAGTTCGGCGGTGAGTTCGCGGCGGTCGGCGTCGGTGCGGATCCGGTTGGCGAGGTCGGCGAAGCGGACGGCGTCGGCGCGGCGCTGGAGGAGGAGGTGTTCCGTCCGGCCGCGGGCGTAGGAGTCGGCCAGGGGCAGCGAGAGGAGCAGCACGGCGGTCCCGATGAGCGCGGTCAGGACGGCCAGCAGGCGGCGCCTCATCCGGTACCGCGCTCCCGCCCCAGGTCGCCGAGCTGGTAGCCGTACCCGCGGATCGTGCGGACGAGTCCGGCGCGCCCGGTCTTGGCGCGGATCCCGGCGACGTGGACGTCGAGGGAGCGCGAGGAGCCGAGGAACGCGTCGCCCCAGATGCGGTCGAGGATCTCCTCGCGCGAGCGGACGTCGCCGGGCTGCGCGGCGAGCAGTGCGAGGACGTCGAACTCGCGCCGGGTGAGCCGGACTTCGGCGCCGCCGACGGTGACCGTCCGGCCGGCGAGGTCGACCGCGACGTCGCCGGTGCGCACCTGCCGTCCGTCGCCGGTGCCGGTGCCGGTGCCGTCCGGGGGCGCGGGCCGTCCGAGCCGGCGGCGCACGGTGTCGACGCGGGCGATGAGTTCGGCCATCCGGAACGGCTTGATCACGTAGTCGTCGGCCCCCGCCCGCAGCCCCTGGACGATGTCGCGCTCCTCGCTGCGGGCGGTGACGACGATCAGCGGCACCTGGCAGACCGTGCGCAGCTTGCGCAGCAGGTCGAGGCCGTCCAGGTCGGGCAGGCCGAGGTCGAGCAGGACGAACCCGGCCTCCCGCACGTGCCGCAGCGCCTCGGCGGCGCGCACCACCCGGCGCACGGTGTGGCCGCGGCGGGCGAGGGCGGTGGCGAGGGCCTGGGCCATGCGGTCGTCGTCCTCGACGAGAAGCACGTGCACGCGGCCCTCCCCACCTGTGAGGTGACTACCGTACGGCCTGCGCCACCGCACCCGCCTCGGGGGTCCCGGCCGGGTCGAGCTCGGCGTCGCGGGTGTCGGGCATGAAGAGGTACGTGACGAGCGACACCAGCGCGCAGGCCGAGACGTACCAGAAGAACCCGGACTCGTGGCCGGCGTTCTTGAACCAGAGCGCCACGTACTCGGCCGTGCCGCCGAAGAGCGCGTTGGCGAGCGCGTACGGGAGGGCCACGCCGAGGGCGCGGATGCGGGTCGGGAACAGCTCCGCCTTCACGGCCGCGTTGATCGACGTGTAGCCGGTGACGATCAGCAGGGCCACCACGGACAGACCGAGCGCGGACCAGTACGAGGAGGCCGAACCCAGCGCGGACATGAGCGGGTAGGTGCCCACGGTGCAGCCGATCGCGAAGGTGATCAGCAGCGGGCGGCGCCCGATCCGGTCGGAGAGCAGCCCGGCGAGCGGCTGCACGGCGGCGAAGACCGCGAGCGCGGTGAAGCTGACCAGCGTCGCGGTGTTCTTGGGCAGGCCGGCGCTGCCGATCAGGTACTTGGTGAGGTACGTGGTGTACGTGTAGTAGGCGACGGTGCCGCCGAGCGTGAGCGCCATGACCAGGACGGCCTGGCGGCGGTGCTCCCACAGCCCGCGCAGCGTGCCCCGGGCGCCCTCGGCCCGGCCGGCGGTCTCCTTGGTGAACGCGTCCGTCTCCGGCAGCCGGCGGCGCAGCCAGAACACCACGAGTGCGAAGACGGCACCGAGGAGGAACGGCACCCGCCAGCCCCACGCGTGCAACTCCTTCGCGGTGAGCGTGTGTTGCATGACGATGAGGATGCCGAGGCCCAGCAGCTGGCCGACCGTCATCGACACGTACTGGAACGACGACCCGAGCCCCCGACGGTCCGGTGCCGACGCCTCCGTCAGGTAGGTCGCGCTCGCCGCGTACTCGCCGCCGATGCTCAGGCCCTGCAGCAGCCGCGCCACCAGCAGGACGGCCGCCCCGAGGTACCCGGCCTGCCCGTACGTCGGCGCGACCGCGATCAGCACGGCCGCCGCCGACATCATCGTGACCGTCAGGGTCAGCGCGCTCTTGCGCCCGTACCGGTCGGCCGCCCGCCCGAGCACCCAGCCGCCGACCGGCCGCATCAGGAAGCCGACGGCGAAGATCCCGGCGGTGTTCATCAGCTTGGCCGTGGAGTCCGACCCGGGGAAGAAGTCGTCGGCGAAGTACACCGCGAAGCTGGCGTAGACGAACCAGTCGTACCACTCCACGAGGTTCCCCAGCGACCCCCCGACGAGCGCGAGCCGCCGCCGGGCCCGCTCCTCGCGCGACGGTTTCGGAGGGGCGGCGATCGACCCAGGCGACACGGACGATGCGGATGACTCGGACGACGACATGGCGGCTCCACGGGTGTTCCAGGGCGGGTGAGGTGCCCCAGAGCGTGCAGCCGGGCCGCGACCGGCGGCAAGGAGTGCGGCCCAGATCTAACGTCCCGCTAAGGAAGCGGCCCCGCGCTCCGCCGACCGGCGGACTCGACGGCCACACACCGTCAGCACACCTCCGACCAACCTGGCCCTGTGCAACGTGACTCCTCCCCCGGTTGAAGCCGGGGGCTTCTCGCTAAGCCCGGTTGGCTTCGCGACGGGCCGGCCCGGCCCGTAGGACGTTGACGGCTCCCACGGTGTCGGCGTGCGCCGGGCGCCGGAGGCGAACAAGGCTCCCTGACACCTCCCGATTCCCGTGACCCGCAGGGGCGTGGCCGACGTCGGCCACGCCCCTCCCGCGTCTCAGGCCGCCGGGGGCAAGCCGGCCGCCTCGGTGGCCGCGATGGCCTGCCGCAGGGCCTGCCGGGCCTGGTCCAACTCATCGGCGCGGCGGTCGAGTTCGGTGAGCTGGGTGCGCAGCTTGCGCAGCACCCCCGGACACGCGCGCAGCGGGCCCTCCGGCTCGCCGCAGGGCAGGAGCTGCTGGATCGTCCGCGTCGGCAGCCCGGCCGCGAGCAGGGCGCGGATCTGGCGCACGGTCCGCTCGGCGGACGGCTCGAAGTCCCGGTAGCCGTTGGGGAGACGCGTCGACGTGAGCAGGCCGACCCGCTCGTAGTAGCGGATCAGGCGCTCGCTCGTACCGCTGAGCCCCGCCAGTTCGCCGATCCTCATCGTGCCCCGCTCCCCCGTCCGGCTTGACCTTGTCACGGTGTCAGGGTTGAACACTAGTGCCCGTCCCCGCACAGCGGCACCGACCAGGAGATTCCGTTGATCATCGACGCGCACAGCCACGTCCACGACCCGGTGGACGGCCACCTCGCCCTGCTCGACGAGGCGGGCGTCGACCGCGCCGTGCTCTTCGGCACCCGGCCGCACCCGGAGCGGGCCGGCGACCTGGCCGGCTTCAAGCGGGAGATGAGCGTCCTGCACGACACGATCAGCGGCCGCTCGGCCGGGGCGGATGCCCACGCGGCGGCGGTGGACGAGCTCGCGGCCGTCTGCGCGGCGCACCCGGACCGGTTCATCGGCTTCGGCAAGGTGCGGTTGGACGTACCGGCCGAGCGGATCGCCGAGGAGGTGCAGCGGGACGTCGTCGCACGCGGCTTCCGGGGCATCGGCGAGCTGACGCCGCCGCCGGACGGCGCGGGCCTGGTCGAACCGGTGCTGCGCGCCGCCGCCGACCACGGCGGGCTGCCGGTCGTCGTCCACGGCTTCGCACCGACCACCGCCGGCGACATCGCGACGCTGGCCGAGCTCGCCCGCCGCCACCCGCGCGTGCCGCTCGTGCTCAGCCAGCTCGGCGGACTCCACTGGCTGCAGGCGATCGAGCTGGCGCGGGAGACCCCGAACCTGTACCTCGAACTGTCCACGGCGAGCGTCGTGTTCGCCGTGCGGCTGGCGATCCGCGAGGTGCCCGACCGGACGCTCTTCGGCTCGGACGCACCCTACGGCGACCCGGTCGTCACCCGCGCGATGGTCGAGCGCGCCACGCCGCCCGGCGAACTGCGGGACCGCGTGCTGGGCGGGACCTTCGCCGAACTCCTGGGCCTCTGAGGCCGCTTGAGGCTTCCGCCCGCCCCCGACGGGGGTGGGGGCGGGCGGAACGGGTGCCGCCCGGGCCGGCCGGACGCAGGCCCGGCGGGCGGGGCGTGACGCGCCCGGGCGGGGAAGCGGCGGCATGCCGAGCGACGGCCCCACGTCCCGGCCGGAGCGCGGACGAACCGGCCGGACGCAGGCCCGGCGGGCGGGGCGTGATCCACCCCGGCGCGGACCTCGGCCTGATCCGAATGACCCGCCCCACCCACACAGACCGCCGCGGGTCGCGCCACCGTCGGGGCACGGGCGCAGCCCGGGTCTCACGCCTCGGCGGCCGCCGCCAGCGGGCCCAGGGCGGCCGCCCGGCGGGCCGGGACGGCGGCCGCGAGGGCGCCGATCGCGAGCGAGACCGCGCACACCAGGAGCAGCGTGCCCCACGGCAGCGCCAGCGTGTAGTGCTCCACCGCGCCGGTGGCCAGCGGGCCGACCGCCCACGCGCCGGCCAGGCCGGCCGCCAGGCCGAGGAGGGTGCCGTACGCGGCGACGGTCACCGCCTCCAGGCGGATCATCCGCCGGACGCCCGCGCGGTCCAGGCCGACGGCGCGCAGGACGCCGATCTCGCGGGTGCGTTCGGCGACGGACACGGCCAGGGTGTTGACGATGCCGAGCGCGCCGATCAGCGCGCCGACGGCGAGCATGCCGTACATGACGGCCAGCAGGTCGCCCATGACCCCGGCCGCCTCGCGGACGAGCTGCGCGCGGTCCTGCACCTTCACCAGCGGGCTGTTGCCGAGGGCGGTGCGCAGCCGCTGTTCGAGGGCCGGGGAGGTGGCGCCATCGGCGGTGCGGACGAGGATGCGCTGGACGGAGCCGGGCAGGTAGCTGTTCTGCGCCACCTCCGCGCGCGCGGCGAGCACGTCCCGGGCCGTCGGGTCGTCCCGGTAGACCGCCACGACGGTGTACGGGCGGGCGTCCTGGGTGCGGCCCATGCGGGCGTCGAGGCGGTCGCCCGGGGCGAGGTGGTGTTCGCGGGCGACGGTGGCGGAGACGGCGACCCGGCCCGGACCGAGGTCCTGGAGCGAGCCGCCGGTCAGGTCGAGCCGCAGGACGCCGCCCGCCGTGTCGGGGTCGACGCCCGCGACCTCCAGGACCGTGCCGCCGGCCACCAGGGTGGAGTCCGTGACGGCGCTCGCCGTCCGCACGCCCGGGGTGGCGGCGATCCGTGCGACGGCGGCCGGGTCGACGCCGTCCATGGTGGAACGGGAGCCGATCACGTAGTCGGCGGCGAGCCCGGCGGCGGCCCGGTGGTCGAGGGCCTGCGCGGCGGAGTGCCCGATGGTGGCGAGGCCGGTGACGAGCGCGGTGCCGATCATGAGGGTGGCGGCGGTCGCGGCGGTGCGCCGGGGGTCGCGCAGCGCGTTCTCCCGGGCGAGGCGCCCGGCGACGCCGAGGCGGCCGGTGAGCCTGCCGAACGTCCGGATCACCGGGGCGGCGAGCACCGGCCCGAGCGCTATCAGGCCGCAGACGAGCAGGGCGCAGCCGAGCATCGCGCTCTGCAGGTTCGCCTCCGAGGCGTCCTTCGCGCCGCGCAGCGACACCAGCAGGGCCGCGGCGAGCGCGACCAGGACGAGGCCTGCCACGGCGCGGAGGCGCAACCGGTGGGCGGTCGGCGGCTGTTCGGCCGTCCGCAGCGCCTCGATCGGCGCGACCCTCGCCGCCCGGCGGGACGGCAGCCACGCGGCGAACACGGTGACGCCCACGCCCACGGCGAGCGCCGCCGCGACGGGCGCGGGGCCGATCACGAGGGGGCCGCGCGGCAGCCCGTCGCCGAGGAGTCCGGGCAGTGCGGCGGCGATGCCGAGGCCCAGCAGGAACCCGGCCGCCGACGCGGCGAGCCCGACCACGAGGGCCTCCAGCAGGACGGCCCGCGCCACCTGGCGGCGCTGCGCGCCGATCGCCCGCAGGAGCGCGATCTCGCGGGTGCGGCGGGCGACGAGCATGGTGAAGGTGTTGACGATGAGGAACGAGGCGATGAAGAGCGAGACGCCGGCGAAGACCAGCGGCAGCTTCTCGTAGCCGCGGGTGAGGGTGTCGACGAGGATCGTCTGCTGGGCGGCCCGGGCGGCGCCGGTGGTGGCCTCGGCCCGGTCGGCGGGGAGCACGGCGGCGACCTTGCGGGCGAGGTCGACCTGGTCGGTGCCGGGCGCGGCGGCGAGGTCGATGCCGGTGTAATGGCCGGGGGTGGCGAACAGCTGCTGGGCCGTCGCCCGGTCGAACAGGACGAGGGTGCCGCCGGCCGTCACCCGGGTGTCGTCGGTGGTGACGAGGCCGACGAGGCGCTTGGTCATGGCCGGCCCGTCGGTGGCGAGGGTGACCGGGTCGCCGATCCTCAGCCGGCCGGCGGCGGCCGTGCCGCGGTCCACGGCGATCTCGTCGCCGCCGCGGGGCGCGCGGCCCTCCGTCAGCGGGTAGCGGCCGTCCGTCCCGTCCTTGCCGGGGACGTAGGCGGCGGCCTGGTTGGCCCAGCGCGCGCCGACCCGCAGCGGGGTGCCGTCCGCCGCGTTCAGGACGGCCGAGCCGGCGGCGGACGGCCGGACGGCGGCCACGCCGGGCACGTCGCCCAGCTTCCGCACGAGCGCGTCGTCGAGCACACTGGTCGGCTGGTCGGCGCCGGCGCCGGGCCGGGGTTCCTTGGCGGTGACGGTGAGGGCGACGCCGGCGAAGTTCTTCGAGGCGGCGGCGCGGTGGGCCGCCGTGGTGGAGTCCGCGAACACGAGGGTGCCGGACACGAACGCGACCCCGAGGCAGACCGCGAGCACGGTCATCGCCAGCCGGGCCTTGTGCGCCAGGACGTTGCGCAGAGCTGTTGTCAACATGGGTTTCTTCCTGGGCGGTTGGCGGCGTCAGCGGGCGGCGCGCGCGTCGAAGCTCTGCATGACGTCCAGCACGCGGTCGGGCGTGGGGCGCACCATCTCGTCGACCAGCCGGCCGTCGGCGAGGAAGACCGCGCGGTCGGCGAAGGCGGCGGCGACCGGGTCGTGGGTCACCATGACGACCGTCCGGCCCAGTTCGCGGACGGAGTCGCGCAGGAAGCCGAGGACCTCCGTCCCGGCGCGGGAGTCGAGGTTGCCGGTCGGCTCGTCCGCGAACACCACGGCGGGCTGCCCGGCCAGTGCGCGGGCGACCGCGACGCGCTGCTGCTGCCCGCCGGACAGCTGCGCGGGCCGGTGGCCGAGCCGCTCGGCGAGGCCGACCATGGCGACCACCCGGTCCAGCCAGCGCTGGTCGGGGCGGCGCCCGGCGATGGCCAGCGGCAGCGTGATGTTCTCCAGCGCGGTGAGCGTCGGCAGGAGGTTGAACGCCTGGAAGACGAAGCCGATCCGGTCCCGGCGCAGCCGGGTGAGCTGCCGGTCGTCGAGCGGGCCGAGCTCGGTGGTTCCGATGCGCACCGAGCCGGAGGTGGGGGTGTCGAGCCCGGCGGCGCAGTGCATCAGGGTGGACTTGCCGCAGCCGGACGGGCCCATGATGGCGGTGAACTCGCCCTCCCGGAAGCCGATGCTGACGCCGTCGAGGGCGGTGACCCGGGTGTCGCCGGAGCCGTAGACCTTGGTCAGGCCGGTGGTGGCGGCGGCGATGCCGGGCGCATGGTGCAGGGTGAGCGGATCGGGTGTCACGGGGGCTCCTCTTCGGTGCGGGGACGTGCACTTCAGAGGGTGTCGGGGGAACGTATCGGTGCCCTGGGCGGCCGTGTATCGATGGCCGGTCCCGTTTGTAGCAGTTCCGTAGCGCGTCGGACGGGCGTCAGTCCGGTGGCAGGCTCAGGGTCGCGAGGGCGCCGCCGTCCGGGGCGTTGTCCAGGCGCAGGTCGGCGCCGAGGAGCCGGGCCTGGCCGAGGGCGATGGTCAGGCCGAGGCCGTGGCCGGTGCCGCGTTCGCGGGCGCCGGTGTGGAAGCGCCGCGGGCCGTGGAGCAGCAGGTCCGGCGGGTAGCCGGGGCCGTGGTCGCGCACGGCGACCGTCCGGCCGTCGACGCGGACGTGCACGGGGGCGGCGCCGTGGCGGTGGGCGTTGACGACGAGGTTGCCGACGATGCGCTCCAGCCGGCGCGGGTCGGTCTCCACCCGGAACTCCCGGTCCGCCACGGTGACTTCGGCGTCCAGGCCGGTGCGCGTCACCGCCTCCGCGACGACGGCGCCGAGCGGCACCGAGGCGCGGACGGGGCGTTCGGCGCCCGCGTCGAGGCGGGAGATCTCCAGGAGGTCCTCGACCAGGCCGCGCAGGTCGCGCACCCGGGCGCGCAGCAGGTCCTCGGTCTCGCCGGGCGCCAGGAGGTCGACGGCGGCGAGCAGGCCGCCCACCGGGGTGCGCAGCTCGTGGGCCACGTCGGCGGTGAACTGCCGTTCGGCGCGCAGGCGCCGGCCGAGGCTGTCGGCCATGAGGTCGACCGCGGCGGCGATGTCGGCCACCTCGTCGCGGCCGCCGGCCGGCCCGGTGCGGGCGTCGAGGTCCCCGGCGGTGATGCGGCCCGCGGTCTCGGAGACGCGGCGCAGCCGGCGGCCGAGCAGCCCGGCGCCGTAGACGGCGACGGGCACGGCGGCGCCGAGGGCGATCAGCGAGGCGACCGTGACGGTCGCGTCGAGGCGGCTCAGGGTGTGGAGTTCGGGGCTCGTGTTGACCCGGACGGCGAGCACCGGGCTGCCCGGGCCCGCGGTGCGCTGGGCGCCCCAGACGCTCGGGCCGAGGTTGCCGTGGACGCTCCCGTCGTAGGCCGTGTGCCGCTGCCCGTCGACCGGGTCGCGCAGCGCGGCGGGCAGGCCGGCCGGGTCGAGCTCGGCGCCGTCCGCGAGCGCGCCGGTGCGGCGGTAGACGTCCATGGCGGAGTAGACGGTGTTGAAGGCCTGCGCGTCGGCACGGTCGCGGATGTCCTGCGCCGTCCACACGTGCACCAGCACGCCGACGGCTGCCGCGACCAGGCAGGCGGTGAGGGCGGCCAGCGCGGCGATCTTCCAGCGCAGGGACGTGCGGCGCGGGCGCCCGGGCGTTCGCACCGGGCTCAGCGCCTGAGCTTGTAGCCGAAGCCCCGGACCGTCTCGATCCGGTCCCGCCCCAGCTTGCGGCGCAGCCGCTGCACGCACAGGTCGACGACCCGGCTGTCGCCGTCCCAGCCGTAGTCCCACACGTCGCGCAGCAGGGTGTGCCGCTCCAGCACGACGCCCGGCCTGGCGGCGAACTCCAGGAGCACCTTCAGCTCCGTCGGCGTCAGCGCCACGGGAGCCCCGGCGACGGACACGACCATCCCGGCGGTGTCGATGGCGAGGTCCCCGAAGGTGAGCACCTCGCCGTCGGAGGCGGCCGGCCCGGCCCGCTCCGGCCGCGGGCCCGGCGCCGGTGCGTACGTCGCCCGCCGCAGCAGTGAGCGGATGCGCGCGACCAGCACGAACGTGTCGACGGGCTTGACCACGTAGTCGTCCGCGCCGGCCTCCAGCCCCGCGACGACGTCGAGCCCGTCCCCGCGGGCGGACATCATCAGCACGGGCACCAGGCTCGTCTCCCGCACCCTGCGGCACAGCCCGATCCCGTCCAGGCCGGGCAGCATGACGTCCAGGATCAGCAGGTCGAACTCCCGCTCACGGAACAGCTCCAGCCCGGTGAGCCCGTCCGCCGCGGCCGTCATCGCGTACCCGTACCGCTCCAGCGCGACGGTGAACGCCCGCCGCATCAACGCGTCGTCCTCGACCAGCAACACACGGACCGGAGGGACGTCGGACACGGGACGGACGCCTCCTCTACGGACGGTCGGCGGGGCGGGGGCAGGAACGTGAAAGGGACGATACCGCAGACATCGGACACCCCCGCCGCACCGGAGGACATCGACGCCGGATCAAGCGCCCGCTGATACACGACGGATACAAAGCCCTCAATCGCATTACTCATTAACGCATCAGTCTTTACTGATTCTTGGGCATCAACTAGGCTCTCGGGGTTCCAGCCACCGACCCGCACCCAAAGGGCGCACCATCCCGTGAGAGTTCCCCGCCTCGACGGCGCCAGGCTCGCCGTCGTCACGGCCCGCGTCGCGCTGGTCGCCGAGGTCCTGCTGAGCCTCTGGATCGCGTACGCGGCGTGGAGCATGCGCAGCGTGGCCTACCTGGACGACGACGGGACCGATTTCTCCCGCTACGGTGTCGCGGTCTTCCCCGCGCTGGGCCTGGTGTGGGCGGCGCTCTGCGGGTGGGGCGTCGTCGCGTCCGTGCGGCGGTCGCGCTCCGGGGAGCGCGGTGTGGTCTTCGGCCTGACCGTCGTCGCGGTGGCGCACTTCCTGGGCGGGATCTGGAGTGCCGTCTGCGGGGGCTGGCACCTGGGCGGGGGGCTGTTCCTCCTCTCCGTCCTCTACGCGACCGCGGCCAACCCGGCCCGGCCGCACCGGGAGCCCGGCCTGACGGGCGGCTGACGGGCGGCTGACGCGCCGGGGCCCGGGGGAGGGGGGGGGGGGGCGGCGGAACCGGGGGGGCGCCGGCCGAAGCCCTCGTAGCACGGGCCACCGGCCCCGCGGGCCGATGGCGGTGGCAGGGTGTGAGGCCCGGCGGCGCGGGGGGAG
>NZ_JBHWGV010000101.1:0-30870 GCF_042732955.1 Kitasatospora sp. NPDC059747
AGAGTCGGAGGAAGCGGAAGATGTGTAGAAGAGACAGCCGGGCGGGGCCTCATGTAAGGGGTTGTCTGGCACGGGCCTCCGGCCCGCCATGATCGGCGTTGACGATGTGACGCGAATTTCGGGTAGATGGCCCTCCCTCCGGTCGGCCCCGGAGCCGTTGACGATGTGACGCGAAATTCCGATAGAGGGCCCTCCCCTGACGGGGCGGGCGATATCCGGCGCGGCACCGTTCACGATTTGACGTGAATTCCTTGTGGCTGCGTCGGGCCCCGGAGGGAGCGGCCTCCAGCGGGGCACCCGGGGCTGCGCCCCGGAGACGTCGCGGAGGTGGCCGGCGGCCCCTGCCGACGTCCTCGCCCCCCCGGGGGGGCCGCAGGCCATCGCCTGGCCTGGCCGGGGCGGGGCCGGGCGGGGCGCAGCCCCGGGTGACGGCCTTTGACCAGGCCTTCAGGCGCCTGCGGCGCCCCGACGTCAAAGATGCAAGAGGTGTCGGGCACTCGGCTCCGTCTGTGGGGCCCGCACGGATAGGGCGGGGCGGCGTCGTCCCCGGCCCCCGAGACGTGCTGCACGGGCCTGCGGCCCGCCCCTGGAAACCCTCCGCACACCACGGCGGGGCCACCTCGGGGAAACGCCCAGGGGCCGCACCTTCCACAGCCGGAGAACACCATCGGGCCCCGGTGTGGCCCGGCCCTGCCAACACCCCGTCACGGAGCAGCGACGGGCTATGGACAGCGTCCGCATAAACGAGCACGAGTGACGCACGGTGACACACGACATCCGCTCCGGGGAATCTCTGGAAACGCGTCATGACGTCACCTGAAGTCCCGCACTGGAAACACGCCATCTCGTCACCTTGAAGAGGCCTGTCCGCCCGACCTGATATCACCTGCCGTCGACATCATGAATAGGCCGGAGAACACAGTGGAAAACACGCCATGAAAGCACCCTGAGAATCCATCACAAACGGGCCTATGGCCCTGCTTCATAACGGGCCAGGTGAGCACTGAACCGGCGCCCCTGCCGACCCGGCGCAGCACCACACGAATACGGGGAAAACGGGGAGGACCTTCGGCGGGGCCGGGGCCTGGCGGCCCCTTGGCGGGGGTGGGGGTGTCGCCTGCGGCGCCCCCGGGCGGGGGAACGTGGCCGGGCCCGGGTGAGCAGGCGGAACGGGGCCTGCGGCCCCCGGGGCGAGGCGGTGGCGGGGCGGTGGCGGGCGCTCGAGCGCGGCGGGACGGCGGTGGCCGGCCTCCTGTCCCGCCCTACTGTCGCGTTCGTTCCACACAAAAGGGATCCCGGGTATCCGGCCACGTCACAGGACACGACAGCACCCGACGAGACAGGGGGTGCGACAGCACCACCGGGGGCGGGGCGCGGCCACCGGGACGACGGCGGCGAGGAGCGGCGGGCGGGCGGGGACGGCCGGCGGCCCCAACTCCCAACCTCGGTCACTTCAGTCCCTGACACCACCCTGACCAGCACAAACACCCAGCACCGAAGCCACCACCAGGGACCAGAACGCCGACCAGGGCCTCGATCGGGCGCAGCCGCCGCCCCCGAAGCGCGGCGACGACGGCGGACCAGGCCCGGCGACGGAACGAGGACGAGGTGCGGCTGGCTGCGCGGTCGGCGGCCGCAGGGGCGACGACGGGCAACCGCCGGGGCCGGCGGCGGAACCGGAGGCGGGCGACGGCGACCGGGACAACGACGGTCCGGCTTGGCTCAGGCGAGACGCTCGGAATTGGGTGAGCAGGCCATATCCTCCCCGCCTCCGAGAAGCTGACCCACGGCGCCCGTCACCGGGTCAACGAAGTACGCACAGGACATGACGGTGATCCACTCCTGGGCATGGCTCCCGCCGTCGTTCAGGGACTCGGCCACGGTGTCATGCTGCGGCGCGGCATGGACCGGGCCCGCACCGACGATCGCGCCGACGCCGGTGACGACGAGAAGCGCCAGCACCCGGCAGGCAAGAACTCGGACACGCACGTGGGGACGGACAGGGGTCATAGCGCACCTCTCATGAACAGGCCCGGACCGAACAGCCGCACATGGCAGACCCGACAACGCCCGCCACCCCACCATCCCTCCAGCGCACACCAGGCACCCACGCGCCGGCGACCAGGCCGGACGGGGGACAGGACAAAAACGCGGCAGGACGACGGCGAGCCGACCACCCCGGACGGCACCTGACCGCCGTCGGCATCGACGACGACCGGGCGCAGCCGGCGGCCCCGTCAACGGCGGGCGACACGGCCGGGACAACGCCGAGCAACAGCCGGGGCCGGCGGCCCACTGAACGACGGCGACCGGGACGACGACGTCCTGGTGGTCACCGACGAGGACGACGCCCAGGACGCCGAGCCAGACGCTCAGTCAGCCGCCTGCCCCTTCGACGCGCGGCGCCGTAGCGTCCAGCGCAGAACGGCAACCTCGGCGAGTGCGACGAGGACGACCAGGGCGTTGAAGGCCGGGTCGCTCAGCGTCCCGCCAACACCGGTCGCGACCAGCGGAAGCGCCGCCGGTGCAGACGCCACCGCAAAGCCGACCGCAGGCAACTCACCGGAGCCAGACAAAGGATCGGCCCAGGGCTGCACCGTCGTCCAGACCCCGAGCACGATGAGCAACACGGCATACCCAAGAAAGACGGTGCGGCCGACGGTAAAATGTCTGGAGCGAGCGGTCATGGCGAGATGCTGCCACGTGCCGACACGCAGGCGCGCGACGGGTCCTGACCGAGCCGCTACCGCGCCCTCACAGCACGCGACACGTCAGGGGCGGGGCGGCGGTACGCTGCGCCGCGGGACTGTCGGAGTCGACACCGGTCGCAGATCCGGCGGCCACGGGGAGGGGGGAGTGCGATGAGGCATCTGATCGGCTTCTTGGTGTTCCTGTCGGGCATGGTGGGCCTGCTCGTCGCCTCGAAGGGCGTGCGCGGCTGGGACAACTGGAGCCGCCGCCAGCGGATCGGCGCCGCCGTCTCCGGGGTGCTGATCCTGGTGGGCCTGATCGTTAAGGAGTAGCGGGCAAACGGCGGCCGCCCGGCGGTGCCCAGCAGGCCCGGACGGCAGCGCAGCGGGACGACGAACGGCCCCGGATGGCGCCGCAGCACCAGCCAGGACACAACAGGCCCGGGACGGCGGCACAGCGAGGCGGGCTCAGGCACAGCCACCGGGGGACGGCGGGCCCAGCCTGGACAACGGCGACCGAGCAAAGCGCAACAGGCCCGGACGACGCGGTACCCAACCTGGCCCCACCAAACCGAACACCGACCCCCGCCACCGCAATTCCGACTCGAATTCAGAACACCACCGGAAGCCGATCCGCCAAAACATCCATACGGAATTACCGGCGGAATTCGCCCCGGAATACACACCCAACAACACCTCACCGGCCCCGCCAGCGGCCGACCCGCCCCCCGACCCCACCAACCACCACACACAGTCACCAACCCCGCCCAGCCAACACCACCCGCCAGACACCCCCGACAGGCACACTAAAGGTCCAGACAACCAAGCGAGAGAGGCCATTTCGCGCCCACCACCACCAACAGGTCACACCCGGCGGCCCCTCGCCGGGTAGAGCTTTGGGTGCAACACGCGGTCCTCCCACCACGGATCGTCCGGAGCGGAGACCAGCGCGGCCACCAGCCCGCACTTGGTCGGGACCGGCAGCACCAGCAGGCCTAAGTCCTCTGCGGCGCGGGCCTGCACGCACTCGGGGCACTCCAACCGGCCCGGCCGCACCTTCTCCTGCGGCGCCAGCTCCGAGCCCGCCGTCCCCCCGATCGAACCCCGACACGTCCAACACGGCCACAGCCCCGCCTGGACGACGGGCGGGATGATGCCTCGGCCCGCCCCGGGCCGACCGGTTGCGCCTGAGGCGGAGTCCACCGCGCCCGGCGCGGACCTGGTCTGCCCGACCGTACCGCGCGAGGGAGCAGTGCCGGCCGTCCGTCGGGCGCGCCACCGGATCATGGTCCAGGCACTCCCGCTCGATCTCTTCAGCCTCCTGCTGAAGGAGTTGGTCGACGTCCACCTCGTCGTTGTTCATGCATCGTCGGAGAGAAGAAGGTGCTCGAGCGAACGGCAGCCCAGGCTGTAATAGGTGCGCGCAGTGGTCTGGGTGATGCCGAGGAGCTCGGCAATGTCGTGGTACGACTCATGGGTCTGGCGCAGTCTCACCACCTCGGCCTGAATCGGGGAGTGCTCGGCCAGGCGCGCCATCGCGCGCGCGAGCAGGTCACGCTTGGCGAACTGGTCGATCTCGGTGGACTCCTGGCCCGGCAACTCGCTGATTGGCTCCAGGCCCAGGTCGACCAGGTTCCGCCGGATCCTGGCGTGCTGACGCAGCACGTCGTGCACCGCTTCCTTGACCACGTCGAATGCGAACGCGCGCAGATCCTGGCTGGACAGTGCCCGGGCCCAGCGGCGGTACAGCACCAACCCCGCGTTCTGCACCGCATCCTCCGCGTCTGCGCGGTGGCCCAGCCGCTGGTGGGCGTAGCGCAGCCAGGCCGGGTGCTCACTGGTGAAGAACGCCGCGAAGTCGACCTGCAGCTGCTCGACGGCGGCGGATTCCTGCATTACCGGGTCCGATTGCTGACCGTTCCCCTCGGCAGGCTTGACGTGGATCTCCGCTCTCCGCGGCAGTCCACGAAGCTCCGTCTCGATCGACACAGAAGTGATAGGTCCCGGCTCGGCGGGCGTGGCCTTGGAGCGTTCCGGCTGGTGGGGGTCGATACCCCAATCGCGGAGAAGCTCGGCGGCGCGTATGAAGGCGTTCGCTGCGGTGGAGCCCTCCAGAGAATGCAGCAGTTCCGTCAGCTCCTGCAGCGCGTTCTCGCGGGTGGCGGCGCGGTCCGCGTGGGCGATGATGTTGCGCAGCTCGGTGATCCGACGCACGACGGCGGCGCGCGCCGGGAGGGTGCTCGCACGCAGTCGGCGGGCTCCGGGGGAACCGAGAGAGGATCGTTCGAGCAGGGCGTCGAAGTCCTGGTCGTCAGTCACGGTCCGGCTCCTTGCTCTGCTTGGCCTTGGCGCGCCAGCGCCACCGGTAGAGCAGCCCCTCGACGACCCGTACGGTCGCGGCGCCCAGGACCTCGCGGATCTCCTCCTGCGAGTAGCCGTCGATGACCATGGCCACCGCCGCCCTGGTCCGGGGGTCGTCGATGTCCTCCAGATCCGCGACCACTCGCAGGTTGCCCAGCACCTCGTCGGCGACGCTCAGGGCGCGGACTGGCTCCTGGGTGACGGCCTCCTGGCGCCGCAGGGCCCGAGACTGCCTCCCCTCGCTGGCCCGCCAACGCCGGAACTCGTTCGGGAAGTCGTAGGCACAGGCCCCCATGAAGTAGGTGGTGATGCTGGCGCCGCCCTCGAACCGCCAGCCGCCCTCGACGAACGCCTGCTCGCGGAAGCGGGGCAGCGCGCAGGCGATGGTCATGGTGGCCAGCTCCTCCCGGAGGTCGTTGTCGAGGTGCAGCTGCTCCAGCTCCCGTTCGTGGGCCTTGAGGCCGTACCCGCGGGCCGCGACGAGCTTGAAGATGTACCCCGAGTGCATCCACGCCTTCAGCACCGCGATGCCGTACCGGACGAGCTCCTCGACGAACCGGTCGTACCGCCTGCCCGCGAAGCCGTCCCCCGCGAGCAGCTGAACGATGCGCTGGTCGGCCATCCGCCGGTCGATGCTCTCCTGCAGCCGGCGGGCCTCCGGGTCGGGGCGGGACTCCTCGGCGAGTAAGACCTCTGCCGGCACCGGCGCGGCGAGGCCGTTTCTGCTCGGTTGACCTGCGGGTTGTAGGTCCCGGGCGCGCGCCGTGGCCGCGACCTGCCGGCCCGCGTCGTCGCCCTGCATCGCCTCCCCTTCCGGTCGTCTCCCGCCCACCCAGAGGCGCGGGGTCGAGCGTCGGCCTCCGGCCTACTCCCTTCACCTCCGGTGCATGTCCGCCCCCTTGTAGGTGGCCCTCCCCCGTGTACCCCACGGACCTTTTCCAAGATCTTTTAGAGCGGTCGCGGGGAAACTCGTCCGTGGGGTACCGGCTCCGGCGAGACCTACGAGCGGCGTCTGAACCACCGACAGCTCCGTGGAGGAGAAGATGAGTTCGCCCACTCCGACCCCGCCGAACCAGTCCGAAACCGAACCGCTCCTGACGGTCCGCACCGCCATCATCCTCCTGACGGCAGCCGTCATCGGGCTGGTCGCCGGCGGGCTGACTTACCTCGGCACCCGGTCGACGCCCGGCGCGGCGCTGGCCGGGCTGACCGCCGCCGGCGCGAGCGTCGTGGGCCTGCACCAGCTGATCGGACGAGCCGGGGGCTGAGGCCGCAAGAGAGCCGCCGACGACGTCGCGGCCGCGATGATCGACCGCCTCGTCCCCCGCCGGGTGGATTTTCCCGGAAGGCACCACGGAGAAGGGGCAGTTGATGGAAGGCTTTGCGCCAGGCTTCGAGCCGAGGGGAATGCGGGACGCAGACGGACCACGCGCGCAACCACAGTCGGGACGGGGTTCGGAGGTGCTCGGTCCCACCCGACGATGCCGAGAAGCGGGCGGATGTTGCCGTGGTGGCCTCGTTGTACGACGCGGCGATCGACGAGTGCCTGGCCGGCCGGGTGTGCCTGATCATGAGCGAGATCTACGGCGGGTTCCCGGACGAGCTGCTGTCGTACACCCGTCCCGACGCCGCCGCGTTCAACCGCATGGCGACGGTCTACCAGCAGGTGTTCGGCCACCCGACCGACGTCGTCTTACAGGGCCTGCAAGCAGCTGACCGTGGAAGAGCGCGGCACAGCGTGCGTCCGGGCGCTCGGGCTTCTGCTCGCACCTGACCCGCACGAGGCCGGCCTACCCGCTCCGGAGGACTACTGACCGGACTGCGCCGGCCACGAAGACGACGACATCCTTGTCATCACCGACGACAGAATCACCCGCCGCCTAGGGACCCCCGCCTGGCCACCCGCCGTTGATCGACCGTATCGCCCACCAGGCGGAGCCCATCGGGCCGTCTTTCGCCAGCCGCTCCGGCGCCAGCATGGCGTCGCCGTGGTCCCGCCGGAAGTCGTCGCCAAGCCCTCCCGGTAGACAGCGCCCGCTAGTCGAAGCGCAGCAAGCGAGGTCGCAGACTCGTTGGAGTGAACCGTGTCCGTTCTTCTATCTGCCGAATTCTCAGCGGACTTGACTGCCTGCCAGAAGATCTCGGCGGCGAGGGGTGGGTTTCGTGGACGCGGCAAGGGTACTGGTCGTAGGCGGCCCGGTTGTTCGGGTTCTCCAGCGCCTCGATGAGGGAGTGCCGGCCCGAGCGGCCGAAGCGCCACCACACCGGCCCGAGTAGTCCGTGCCCGGCCAGCAGCTCCAGGGTGGTCGCGACGACGGGCACGGCGTCGTCGCACTCGCGCCACCCGTCGTCGTTGTAGTCGCGGACCTCCCTGCGCCATCGGCCGCGCCAGCAGTGCACCGCCCGCTCCGCCGACTCCCGGTCGGCGAGAGCCGGATCGTTGTCGCGGACCCTGGTGCGGAACAGCTCGCGGTACGGGGGGAACTTCGCGGCGACGTCGGCCGGGGCCATGGTCGAGCGGTCGACCTCCACCATCAGCACCGGCACCCCGATCTCCGGGGCCTGCCCCACACCGTCCGGGCGCACCTTGCGCCGCCCGCCCGGCAGCAGGAATTCGGTCTCGGTCGACCAGGACCGCACCGTGCCGACCCCGCCCGCGGCCCCCGGTGCGCGGCCGCCGCGCACGAACGCGGCGATCGTCTCGTTAACGGCCATCGCGTGCTGGGCACCGGAGCACCCGGCACCCCGGGCCGTCGAGCCTATCTCCGAGCGGACCATCCCGAGCACCTGCCCGGCCGTCGCGCTCGGTGCGCAGCTTGGACAGCTTCGCCCCGGCCGGGAGCAGCCGGACGGCGCCCGGCCGCGGTCAGGGTCCACAGCTTCCGGTTGTCCGGCAGCCGCAGCTCCTCCCTCACCCTCCCGGCGGCCTCCAGGTCGGCCAGGGCGTCGCGGGTGGCCTTGTCGTTGTGCTGTCCCGGCAGGACCAGATGCCAGAGCTCACGAGCGGTGGCGCGCTGGAACAGGCCGAGCGACACCAAAACCCCACGCCGCACCGGTTCCGCCGAGTCCGCCTTCCACCACACCTCGGCAGCGGCAGGAAGAGGGTTGTCGCCACGGCTTCGGCCCCTTGTCCGGGGCGGCTGGCCTGCAGAAACGGCCCGGTCGGCCGCCGAGGGCACGGAGGTGCCGGCGGAGGTACCCGCGGAGGCGGCGCCGGGGCCCTTGTCCCGGCCGGGCGAGGCCTTCGCCGACCGGTCGACCTGGTTGTGGTCGGCAGCCTGGTCGCCGTCGTCCGGGTCGGGCGCGGCGAGCGAGGTGGTGGACATCGAGTTGACCTTCCGTCAGCAGCAGGCCGGGACTGGCGCGGTGGCCGTCCCGGCATCCGAGCGAGCGCCCCGGGTGCGGCCGACGATGCACGCCACCCCCTTGTCCGCGGTCTGACCGACCCCCTTGTCCGGCCCCTTGACCAGCGTGTTGTCCCGCCCGATTCGCCCAGGTCTTGGGCCTTGTCCTCCCGGAATGTCCGTGAGCGGGATCACCCCTTGGTACGGGGGAGCAGTCGGCCGGGCGCGATGCCGCCGAGGTCCCGCGCAACGGTGAGGCGCAGCAGGGTGAGGGCGTCGGTGGGGTTGGTGGAGAGCAGGGGGAGGTCGTCGGCGGCGTCGGCGACGGGGTGGCCGTTGATGAGGGCGATCCGGGAGTTGTTGTCGTCGTAGACCTCGGTCCAGCCGAGCAGGCGGCCTCGCCGTTTGAGGGCCTGGACGTTCGGGGCGGTGGGCCAGGTGAGGTGGACCAGGCCGTCGCCGAGGGCGTCGTCGCGGCATGCCTCGCCCAGGCTCCGGTCGGTGGGCGCGGTCCAGCCGGTGGCCTGGCCCAGGGTGAGGTCGGGCATCGGTACCGCGGGCGTGCGGGCGGCGGTGGCCGGGGTGCGGGGCGGGTCGACGTCGGCCAGGCGCCAACCGGGCCGGTGGAATGCGTCCAGGGCGAGGTCGGGGGTGGCGAAGGTCTGGGGCCGGCCCAGGGTCCCCACCACGAACCGGCCAGCCTCGCCGGCACCCTGGTGCTCGACGGCGATCCAGCCGCCCAGCCCTCCCGGGCCCTGCAGCAGCAGCGTGGTCCAGCCGACCGGGACACCTGCGCGCACCAGGAGCCGCGCACCACCCGCCTGCGGGGCGTTCCAGGTGGCCAGCTGCCAGCCCGCGCCGAAGGTGACGCCGAGGTCGTGGTGACGGTCCGGTCGGCCTAAGCGGGCGATCGGGTCGGCGACCGCGCTGCGCAGCGCTGCGTGCCCGTCAGTTTCGGCCGTGGTGCTGCTGCTTTCGCCCCGGGGCGTTTGCGGGGCCGGCGGACAGGCCGCCGCGTCGGCGTCCTTTTCGGACCGGTGCACTTCACCGGCATCCGGACACGGACCGGACGGGGCCGGGAAATCGCTCTGGTCCGTATTCGGGCCGGAGGCGGCCTCGACCTCGGCCATGCGGTGCAGCAGGCGCTGCGGCGCCGGCTGAGCGGACGGCAGGTCAAGGGAGTCGGTCGATTGTGGAGGTCTGGGTGGTCGGGCTCGGTCACCGGTCTGGTTGCTTGTCGTCCGCTGCGCTGAGTGCGCGGGCTGCCCGGAGCAGTTGTCGCCCCAGCTCCTCGATGTGAGGGGCGAGTTCGCTCGGCCCGTGGAGGGTGGCAGTCGGTCCCAGGGTGAGGAGTTGTGCGGCGATGTGGAGGGGGTCGTCGGCGGAGAGGTCGACGGTGGTGGTGTGGGCGTCCAGGGCGTGGAGGCGGTCGGGGAGGGCGCCCGTGCGGGCGCGGACCGTTTCGGCGGGTTCGGGGACGGTGGCGCGGGCGGTGTAGCGGGCGGGGGCGGCGGCGATGGTGGCGGCGACGTGCGCGGCCGGGTCACCGCCGGGCAGTTCGCGTGCCGGGACGCGGTGTCCGGTGGGCGCGGGGGCGGAGAGGCGGTCGACGCGGAAGGTGCGCCAGGCGTCCTTGCCGAGGTCGTAGGCGACGAGGTACCAGCGGCTTCCCGCGGCGACCAGGGCGTGGGGTTCGACACGGCGGGCGGTGGCGTCCGTCGCGTGTTTGGCGCGGTGGTCGAAGGTGACGATCTCGTGGTCGCGGCACGCGGCGGCCAGGGTGGCGAGGGCGGCCGGGTCGGCCCGGGGGCCGCCGCCCGGCGCGAGCGGCACGGTGACGGCCTGGAGGGCCGCTACCCGGTGGCGCAGCCGGGCCGGGAAGACCTGTTCCAGTTTGGTGAGGGCGCGCAGGGCGGTGTCCTCGATGCCGGTGACGCCGCTGGTGGCGGTACGCAGGGCGACGGCGGCAGCGATGGCTTCCTCGTCGTCGAGGAGCAGGGGCGGCAGGTCGGTGCCGGCGGCGAGGCGGTAGCCGCCGGCGTGACCGGTGGTGCCTTCGACGGGGTAGCCGAGTTCGCGCAGGCGGTCGATGTCGCGGCGCACGGTGCGGCCGGTGACGCCGAGGCGGGTGGCGAGTTCGGCGCCGGACCATTCGCGGCGTGTCTGGAGGAGGGAGAGCAGGCGCAGCATGCGGGCGGGCATGTCCTGGGTCATGCCGTTCAGATTGCCATCGTTCTAGGACGTGAGCTGTCCTAAAAGACTCCTAGCGTGGTGGACATACCCGCCGATGACGGACGCGCGGGGTGATCCGTGGGGTGTGACGATCGGCAGGTGCGCGACGGTGCGCCGTCCCCTGCCGGAGGTCCCCCTCGTCGAAGGAGGAATGGTCATGGGTTTCATGGACCCGGGGAACGTCGTGCGGTTCGAGATCGCCACGGCCGACGGCCAGGCCGTCCGGGACTTCTACGGCGCGCTGCTCGGCTGGAGCTTCGCCGCCGACCCGGACTCGTCGGTCGGCGCGGTCGCCTGCATGCGGATCACGGCGCCGGGGACGCCGGTCCCGATGGGCGCGATCCACGAGGACGCCGACGGCCCGGAGGAGCGGGTGGGCGTCTGCGTGGTCTCGGCGGACGTCGCCGCGGACCGGGAGCGGCTGGAGAAGCTGGGTGCGAGCGTCGTCGTCCCGGAAACCAGGGCCCCGGACGGGACTTGGTCCGCCCGGATGGCCGATCCGCGGGGCAACGTGTTCTCGATCGTCGGGGACGGGCCGGGCCGGGAGCAGGACGAGCCGGTGGCGGCCGGGCCGGTGCCCGGTTCGTACGCCTGGTTCGAGGTCGGCACCACCGACTCCGAGGCCACCGAGGAGTTCTACTCCGCGGCGTTCGGCTGGCGGTTCGTGTTCGACGACACCGCGGGCGGCAAGCGGTACCACAACGTCTTCACCGGCAACCGGTGGCCGTCGGGCGGCATGTACGACCTCGGGGCGGACGGTGTCGACTACCTGATGCCCGACTTCCTCGTCACCGACGTGCCGGCCACCACCGCCAGGGCGGTCGGGCTGGGGGCGAAGGTCGAGTTCGGCCCGGACACCAATCCCGACGGCCTGGTCTACTCCCGGATCGTCGACCCGCGGGGCAACCGCTTCGGTTTGTTCTCGATGCCGACCGCCGGGCAGGTGCCGGCGTGAGGATCGCACTGCTGGGCACCGGCTTCGGGCAGGCGCACGCCGCGGTGTACGCGGCGCGGGGCGACGTCGAGGTGGTCGTGTTCGGCCGCGACCGGGAGAAGACCGCCGCGGCGGCGGGGCGGTTCGGATTCGAGGCGTCCACCGACCCGGACCGGGCGTTCGAGGACGCCTCGTTCGACCTGGTCGACATCTGCCTGCCCACCCCGCTGCACGCCATGCATGTGCTGCGGGCGCTGGAAGCCGGCAAGCACGCGCTGGTCGAGCTGCCGATGGCCGACAACCTGGCCGACGCGCGGCGCGTCGTCGAGGCCGCCGAGCGTAGCGGCAAGCAGGTGTTCGTCGACATGTTCGAGCGGTTCGTCCCGGCCAACCGGGCCCTGTTCGACGCCGTGCGCGAGAACACCTACGGGCGCCTGGAACAGCTCACGCTGTGGAACCTGACCGCGCCCCTGTGGCCAGGCGCCAGCCTGGGCCTGCGGACCCTGCCGCTGGAGGCCATGCACAGCGACATGGACATCATCACCCGTACTCTCGGCAGGCCGCACGGCATCGACGTGACCGCCCACGCCCGCGACGAGGACAGCGCCTCCATCGAGGCGACGCTCCGGTTCGACGGCGCGTTCGCCCGCGACTCGGTCTCGGCACTGATGCCCATGGCCTGGGGTGCGCGCGGCGGCTACACGGCCACCTTCACCGGGGGCGTGCTGGAGTCGCTCTCCACGATGGACTTCGACGGCAAGCCGTCCGGCACCGTCACCGCGTACACCGCCGACGGCGCACGGCAGTTGGAGCTGCCGGCCGCCGACCAGTACGCGGCGATGATCGACCACGTGCTGGCCTGCCTGCGCGGCGAGGCCGTCAACGAGATCGCCCCGGCCTCCGTGCTCGACGCGCTGCGGCTCACCCTCGACATCGACCGGCGGGTCAACGGCGAGCGGACCCGGTAGCGCAAGGCCGCCCGTTCCACTCTCACCTCACCTCACCTCACCTCGCAAGGAGTTACCTCATGAAGATCGCAGTCCTCGGCACCGGCGGCGGTGGCCGCGCCCACGCCGCCAAGCTCGCCGAACTCGGCCACCAGGTGTACGTCGGCACCCGCGACCCCGAGGCCACGCTGGCCCGCACCGAGCCGGACATGATGGGCAACCCGCCCTACCGGCAGTTCCTCGCCGACCGCCCCGGCATCACCTTGCTGCCCTTCGGCGAGGCGGCCGGCGCCGCCGACGAGATCGTCATCAACGGCATCGACGGCCACCACGCCCTCGACGCGCTGACCGGCATCGCCGACGCCCTGACCGGCAAGGTCCTCGTCGACTACGCCGTCCCCTACCTCTACGACCACGCCACGGAGCACCCCTGGCCCACCCCGTGGGGCGTCATGCCGAAGCTCGACCCCTGCGACACCGACAGCCTCGCCGAACAGATCCAGCGCGCCCTGCCGGACGTCAGGGTCGTCAAGTCCTTCGTCACCCAGGAACAGGCGACGGTCGTCGACCCCGGCGCGATCGGCGACGGCGACCACAGCATGTTCCTCGCGGGCGAGGACGCCACCGCCAAACACACCGTCACCACCCTCCTCAAGGCGTACGGCTGGAGCGACATCCTCGACCTCGGCCCCCTCGTCGCCGCCCGCGGCATGGAGATGTACGCGCACATGCACAGCGCCATCGGCCTCGCCCTCGGCCTCGGCACGCACTTCGGTGTCAAAGTCGTACGCTGAAGCCCCTCGCGCTCGTAGAGCCCGAACCGCCCAGGCCCGGGTCCGCAACAGCGAGGCCCACGACCGTGATAGCGGGCCGGTGCGGCGGGGTCCGGGTCGGGGCGGGCGGTGTCGGTCATCGCGTGGTACCTCCGGAAGCCGGGAACGAGGTACGGGCGGGCCGTCCTGGCCCGATGTGGGCCGGGACGGCGGGATCTTGCGGGGCGGGTCAGCCGGTGACGGTCTCGGCGTGCCGGTGGAGGGCGTCCAGGAGCGCGGTCTGGTGGTCGGTCAGCTTGCCCTCGGTGCGGGCCTTGTCCTGCTTGCGCAGCCAGGTGCCGGGCCGGAAGGTCGGGTCTGCCTCGCCGCCGGTGCGGTTGGCGGGGCCGTCGAGGGTTCCGCCGGCGGCGAGGTAGGCGAGCAGGCGGCGGTAGGAGCGGTTCCAGTCCGGCTCCAGGCGCCACAGTTCGTCCAGGGCGTCGAGCTTGGCTGCCTGGTCCTTGGTGAGGTTGTCGGCCTTGCGCTGGCGGCGCATCCAGGCGCCCACGGCGTAGTCGTCCAGCTTGGCGGTGGCGGGGATGGCGAGGTGCCCGTGCTGGTGGTGGAACGCGGCGGCGTACGCGGCGCCGCGTTCCCAGGCGTTGGCGTTCTTCGACCAGATCATGCCGAGCGCGTCCAGCTCCGAGACGCGGGCCGGGTCGAGCAGGGCCTGACCGTAGAGGTGGCGCTGGCGGGTGAGCCAGGAGATCAGCTCGGCCTGCTTGGTCTTGTCGGTGGGGTCGAGGTGGCCGTGCTGGAGGTGGAAGACCGCCGCGACCGCGTGCATCCGCTGCCACTCGACCGCGCGCGGGTTGAACGCGCGCAGCTTGACGGTCTGGAGGATCCGGACGGCGTGCTGCCGAGCGTTGATCTTGAGCCACTCGATCGGCGACTCGACCGGGGCCGGCTGCTGCTCGCCCTCCCCGGCCTCGGGGGCGGCCGTGGTCGTGGTGGTGTGCGCGGTGCCCTGGGAGCGGCCGGCGCGCAGTTCGGTGATCCGGCCGACCACTCGGGCGTCGTGCGCGGCCAGGGCGCGCAGGACTCGCCAGATGGTGCGGAAGCTGGAGGCCTCGATCTCGGTGTCGGCCTCGGCCTTCACGGCCTCGCCGGCGTCGTGGACTTCGGACGGGTGGGCGGCGGCGGTGTCGTCGCCGACCTCCGGGGTGGGCAGGTAGACCGGGATGATGACCCAGGACACCTTGCCCTGCCGGTAGGACTGGCGCAGCGCACGGCCGACGGCCTGGACGATGTCGATGACGCTCGACTTCGGGTCCGCGAAGCAGATGGCGTCCACGGCGGCGACGTCGATTCCTTCCGTCAGGAGTCGGCTGTTGCAGAGGATGCCGCACTCCTCGCCGTCGTCGCCGGTGTGGGCCTTGAAGTCGGCGAACGCCGCCCGGCGGTCGCGCAGGCGGTCGGTGCCGGCCACCGCCTTCGCCCAGATCCGCTCCGGGCGCTCCGCGTCCTCCAGCAGTTCGGAGGCGTCCAGCAGGGTGCTCGCGAACTCGCGCGCCGCCGACACCCGGGAGTGGAAGGTGATGACCCTCCTGAGTCCGAGGTCGGCGACCGCGCGCAGCACCGCGATCTGGAGGGCCAGGCGCAGCAGTTCCTCGTTGCTGCGCTGGGAGCGCAGGTCGGCGACGGCGGGGAGGTTGAGGAGCTCGCGCAGGTCCTCGTCGGTGACGACGGGGACCAGGACGCGGTAGTCGGCGAGGTAGCCGTGCTCGATCCCCTGTCCGAGGGTCCAGGTGAACACGGTCTTGCCGTAGATCTCCTCCGAGTCCATGGAGCAGAGCGCGGGCAGCGCCTGGCCGTCGGCGTCGGCGAGGTCGGCCAGGCCGTCCTTTGCCCGCCGGTCGTCGGCGATCCGCGGGGTGGCGGTGAAGTACAGCCGGCGCTTCGCCGGGACTTGGGCGTCGTCGTGGACAGCGGCCCACGCCTTGCCCTCCGAACCGGCGGTGCGGTGGGCCTCGTCGACCACGACCAGGTCCCAGGCCGGGAGCCGGAACTGCTGATGGGCCTGAACGATCCGCTCCAGCGAGGCGTAGGTGGCGTACACGGTCACCGGCTCGCCCGTCTTCTCGGCGACGACCAGGTCGGCGATCCGCGGGGCCTGCGTGGTGACCTGGGCGTGGACGCGCCCGCCGGCCTCCGCGCTCTCCAGCGCCTCCTCCCGCGAACACGCCGCCACCGCCAGCCCCCGACGCCCGCCCCGCAACGACCACGCCTCCGCCGTCTGCTCCAGCAACTCGATCGTCGGCACCAGCACCAGCACCCGACCCTTCGCCGCCAGGCGCCGGGCGCAGCCGGCCGCGATGAGGGTCTTGCCGGAGCCGGTGGCGGCGACCACCGTCGCCCGGCCGCCGTCCTTCACCTCGCGCACCGCGGCCGCCACCGCGTCCTTCTGGAACCAGTGCAGCGGCAGCGGGTTGACCGTGCCGAGCGGCTGCGCCGGGAGTTGTGTCTTTGCCCGGGCGCGCAGCCCGGCTGGCGCGTCCTGCTCAGCGGTGGCGGTCTCCACGGCGGTGGGTCTCCTTCGTGTGCCGGGTGGTGCGGGGCGAGGTGGTGGGCGGGGTGGAGGGCTACTCGTCCTCGTCCTGCTGCGGCAGTTCCGGGATTCCGTCGTGCTCGTCCTCGTGGTGCTTCCACGGGTCGCTGCCGTCGGGGAGCTGTGCCTGGCGCAGGTCGCCGCAGCCGGTCCCGCCGATGCCGCACGCCACCGGCCGGTCGGGGTTTGCCTCGGCGGCCCGGGCGTAGCGGTGGCGGGCCGGGGTGGCGCTGACGCCCAGTGCCTCGCCGATGCGCTCCCAGGACGGGGCCGGACGGCACAGGTCGCGCAGGGCGAGGGTCAGGTCGTCGCTGAGCGCGCTCAGCAGCGTCCGGGCGTCCGTGATCTCGCGCAGCAGGCCGAGCAGGACCTCCGCTTGCTGCGTCTCGGGCGTCTCCCAGCGGCGCGTGCGCCGGCGGGCCAGCAGTTCGGCCGCGGTGAGCGTGGCCTGTGCGTGCAGGGCGGTGGTGCGCCCGAGCGGGACGAGCTCGGGGTTCCAGGTGAGGGTGTGCTCGTCCTTCTGGGCGGCCAGGAGACGGTAGGCCGCGAGGTCCTCGCGGCACTCCGGGCAGGGGACGTCGGCCAGGTCCCCGTCCGCGGCGAACTGCTCGCCGGTCGGGCCGAGTACGGGCCGCCGGCAGAACGTCTGCTTGGGCGTCAGGCCCAGGTGCGGGCCCTGCCCTCCGGCGGCGGCCCTGACGAACGGGTAGAAGGCGGCCATGAACAGCACTCCCCCTGCTACTTATAGCTGAATGTCTGCCAAAATTAGCAGGGCTTGCCTCATGATCGAAGGCGTGCGCAATTAGTCACACAAAGCGACGCGGCTGTGGTGGGGGCCGCTGTGACCGAGTGCCCCAGTTGGCGAGGCTGAGCGCTTGGTGACGAGTCAGTGCCCGGCACCCGTGCGGCTTCCTTCGGGGCTGTGATCGCACCTTCGGACTCGGGTGCTGCCGAACGCCCGGCCAGGGGCCGCCGGTGTGAACCGGCGGTGTGTCAGCTCGGCGGGCAACCGCGGCCCCGCCCGTGTGATCGACAGTGACGGAAGGCGATCCCTCGCCGAGAGACCCTCTTCCCTTTTCTGGAGCTGATCGTGACGTTCCCACTGTCCGAGGTCGCTGACCGGCCGAGCTCAACGCACGGGCACCATGCCGGTTCGTCCGGGCGTCGGAGCCGGGTGGCGGCCGTGGCGGCCGCCGTGTTCTGCGCTGCGGCCGTCGCCCCGCTGGCGCTGCCCGCGCCCGCCCACGCACAGGGCACCTGCACGGTGTCCGGCCCCACCACCACCTGTACGTTCGCCTCTACCGGCGCCGAGCAGACGTTCACCGTGCCCGGCGGTGTCACGCAGGTCGACGTCACGGCGATCGGCGGGGCCGGCGGCGTGGAGGACAACGGCGTCGGCGGCGGCCGGGGCGCCCAGGTGTCCGGCACCCTCACCGGGCTCTCCGGGGGGCAGACCCTCTACGTCGAAGTCGGCGGCACCGCCACCGGCGGCAGCCAGTGCGCCGGTAGCGCGCAGTGCACCGGCGGCTTCAACGGCGGTGGCAGCACCCACTTCGGCGGAGGCGGCGGCGGCGCCTCCGACGTCCGCACCCAGCCCGGCACCACGCCCCTCACCACCACCGACTCCCGCCTCATCGTGGCCGCGGGCGGCGGCGGAGCCGGCTGGGCCGGCCAGTGCACCGGAAGCGCGGGCGGAGACGCCGGCCAGCCGGGCACGAACGCGACCTGCAACGGAGGAAACGGCGGCGGGGCGGGGACGTCCACCCAGGGCGGGGCCGGCGGCACCGGCGGGGGCGGGTTCTTCGGCGGTGGGCCCGGCACGCTCGGTACCGGCGGCACCGGAGGCGGCCCGGGCGCCTCCCTGACCGGCGGTGCCGGCGCCGGCGGCTACTACGGCGGAGGCGGCGGCGGCAACATCAACCCCTTCATCAGTCCGAGCGGCGGCGGGGGCGGCGGAGGCGGAGGCTCGTCGCTCGTCCCCGCCGGCGGCACCGGCCCCACCGCCACCAGCGCCGCCCCGAGCATCACCATCAGCTACACCACCCCGGGCAAGCCCGTGAAGACGACCCTGACCGCGATGCCCTCCCGCACCCGGGTCGGCGCTCCGGTCGTGCTCAGTGACATCGTCTGCCCGACCAGTACGAGCGCCACGACCAGGCCGACCGGCACGGTCACGTTCACCGACACCACCACCGGCACGACCCTCGGCACCGGACACCTGTTCCTCTCCCTCGGCACCTGCGCGGCGACCGGGACCGTCACCGCCTTCCGCACCACCGGCACCCACACCATCACCGCCGTCTACAGCGGCGACACCGTCTACCAGGGCAACAGCGCCAGCCCCGAGACCACCACGGTGACGGTGACGGCCTGAGAATGCCGCAGAAGCGCCGGCCCCGCCGTGGGGCGGGGCCACGCACCGCGGTATCGCGCCCAGGTGACAACGATCCGAACAGTCCCAGGTGCCGTCCGGGCCGGGCTGGAGTTCCGCCGACTGGGCTGCTCAGCCGCCAAATGAAGCGCTCAGTCACAGCCGCGCGCTCCTTACCGGGGCTCGGGGGGCACCCAGGCGCGGACCTCCAGGTAGGCGATGTCGGCGTCCTCGACCGCGCGGCCGGTCTCCACCAGCCACGCGCGCATCGCCTCGGTCACGTCGCCGTGATGGTCCGCCACCCGCTGGGACCACTCGGCCGCGTCGAACCCGCCGGTCGACGCGGAGCCGTAGGTGCGCTCCTCGGTGCCGTCGGAGCGGGGGACGAAGCCGCGCCGGATGCCGCCGGAGTCCTGCTCCGAGCCCGCGCTGTAGACGTACTGGTCGGCCTTCATCCGGACGGTGAAGGCGAGGCGGCCGCCGACCTGGCCGGTCTCGTGCACCACGGGGGCGAGGTGGCTCGCACCGGACTTGATGGCCTGCTTCCCGGCGCGGCCGGCCATCGACCCGCCCGCCTCGCCGACCGTGTCCTTGCCGCGCACCCGGGCCTTCTGCCCGGTCTTGGTCCGGCGGCGGGTGGTGTTCGCCTCCGCGATCCCGGACAGGGCCTCGGTGTCGCGCTCGCCGCCGCGCACCGCGCGAACCACCTGGCGCAGCGCGTTGACCATGCTCGCGCCCTTGCCTTTGGTGAAGAACTGGCTGACCAAGCTGGCGTCGCGGCCGAGCAGCTTGGCGACCTGGCGCTTGGTGTAGCCCTGGTCGATCAGCTCCTGGGTCAGGCGGGCGGCTTCGTTCGGGTTGTTCGGGTCGGCCGGGCTCACTGGTCGGCCCCCTTCGCGGCGAGTTCGGCGCGGCTTAGGCCGCGCAGCTTGAGGTACTGCTCCTGAGACGTCGGGGGCTCGACCGGGCCGGTCAGGTGGCCCTTGAGGAGGTAGTCGCCCACCTCGCCCCGGTAGGGCCAGGGCTGGCGCTCGGTCAGGGCGATGCCGTCGGTGCCGAAGTAGACGACCGTGCCGGGCTTGGCGTGCAGGGCCCCGGCGTAGCCGATGACCTCCTTGCCCTGGCGGTACTTCATGTCCAGCAGCGCCGCCCGGGCGCCGGACCACACGTAGGCCGCCCACTCCGGGTGTGCGTACGGGTCGCGGGAGAAGCCGGCCTGCCGCTGCCAGGTCACCACCTCGCCGTCCTGGCCGAGGATCTCGACCCCGGCAGGGAGGGTCTCTCCGACCGGGGTGGTGCCGGAGACCAGGCGCGGGCGCTGGGCGAAGCTGCCGAGGCCGAACAGCAGCACCGACCGGACGGCGCGGCTGGCGAGGTAGGCGGCGGTGCGCTGGCGCTCGTCGCCGTGCAGCTTGGAGAGGTTGGTCAGGTCCGCCCAGGCCGCCTTGAGGCGCTTCCCCCACTCGTCGAGCGGCTTGCCGTCCTCGAACAGCAGGCCACCGAGGACCTCGATCCGCCACGGCGCGATGTGGTTCGACAGGGCGAGGTGGATCTCCGCGCCGCCCGCCCAGGTGGTGAACGTGGCGCCCGGTGTGGCCGGGTAGATCCAGGCGCGGTCACCGGTCACCGGCGCGGGCAGCAGGCCGACGTGGTCCCAGCCCTGCGGGACGGTCACCCTGATGTTCCAGTGCGAGCAGGACATCAGCGCCTTGACCTGCTCCGCCTCCGACATCGCGGCGAACGCGGCCGCGGTGATCCGGCGCGGGGTACCGACCGGCGACTTCCACAGGTGCTTCGCGTAGGCGAAGGTGCGGTCGTACTCCACCAGGGCGGGCAGCTGCTCCGGCACGCGCGGGGGCAGGATCAGCTCGGTACGACCCTGGCCACCGGTCGCGTGCAGCAGACCCCGCAGCTCCTCGGACAGCACCGGGTAGCCGCCAGCCCACTTGCCCGTGGTCGGGATCGTGCGCGACCACAGGTCCCGGCCCGTCTGCGACGGCGAGCCCATCAGCACCGCGTCGTCCCAGTGGCGGCGCAGCGCCTGCCACAGCAGCCGGAACGCGTCCCGGCAGGTCACGACGTCGGCACCGTCCGGATCGAACCACTCCCCCATGCTCCGGATCTCGGTGGTGGCGCTGTCCGGGGCGCTCGCGGGGGCGTAGCGGCCGACCGGCTGGCGCTGGTGGACGAAGTGCCCGGCCAGCTTGTCCCGGCCCGAGCCGACCGCCGTCGTCCAGCGCTCTGACGGCGTGTTCAGCCAGGCGGCGACCGCGTCCTTGAGCGTGGAGTAGCGCTCGGCGCCGTCGTGCCACGGGGCGCCCGCGGTGATGTAGACCCGCTCCGTGCCCGGCGCGGCGGCCAGAACGGCGTCCAGGATCTCACCCGGGGTGCGGGCGCCGAGGTCGACCCGGACGACCTGGTCGCGGACCGCGAGCATCCCGGCCGCCGCGTCCAGGAACACCGTGGAGCGGGCCTGCTGCGTGAAGTTGGGGCGCTTGGAGACCAGGCCCGTGGTGACGGCCTCGAACCGGGCACCGGCAGGGCCTTCGGGGAGGGTGGGCAGCTCGCGCGGACCGGCCTCGACCACCGGGCGCAGCGCGGCAGCGACCGGAGCGACCGAGAGCGCCGGGACGACCGGCGCAGCGGCGGGGGCGGGCTGCTCGGCGACGGCCTGGTCCTCGACCTCGCTCGGCGCCTCGGTCACCGGGGCGGCCGGGGCGGCCGGGGCCGGCTGCTCGAGTACGGGGGCCGGGCGGGTCAACGCCGGGGCGACCGCGACGGCGGGCTCGTCGACCGGCTCGGTCTCCGGGGCCGGGGCGGGCGCAGCGGCGGCGGCGGCCTGGTTCTCGGTCTTGGCGGTGCGGACGGCGGCCGGGGTCGGGTCCAGCAGCGGCGCGATCCGCACGACGTCGCCGACCGACAGCCCGGAGGCCTTCGCGATCGGCGCGGCCTGGGCGCCCTCGTACCCCGCCAGCCCGGCGACCCGGCGCGAGCGCTGGGCGGCGAGCTTGTCCAGCTCCTTCTGCGCCGCCGCGACCGCCTTCTCGGCGGCCGTGATCCCGGCGCGCAGCTCGCGCAGACCGGCGAGCTCGGCGGTGTACGTCTTGCGGTCCATTAGCGGGTCACTCCCCCTCGTCGGCGGTGTCGGTGGTCGGGTTGGTGGTGACGTAGGCGATCGGGCCGCCGGACACCGACGCCAGGCGGGTGCCGAGCAGCAGGCCCGCCAGGCGTGCGTCCTCCGGGTCGGCGGGGGCAGCGGCGTTGGCGGGGGCGGTGAGGTCGGTCAGGTAGCCGGCCAGCCTGGCCTTCGGGAAGCGGTAGCGGCCCGTGCTGCCGGCGGTGCCGTCGGACTCCCACTCGGTGAGGCCGGTCAGCACCGCGACGACGAACCCCGCCACCGTCACCGGTAGGACCGCGCCGGCCGCGACGCGGACCGGGGCGCACCGCCACCAGCCGGACAGCGCGGCCAGTAGCTGCGCCTGGTCCAGCCCGGTGCCGAAGCCGATCCAGTCACGGTCCGGCTCGTCGACCCGGGCGGGGGCGTCCGAGCGCAGCACCGCGACCTCGGGCGCGCCGAGCGCGGTCAGGTCGGCGGCGGGCCGGGCCTGCAACTGCTGGAGCGCGTCCAGCGGGAACACCTGCCGGCCCTGCTCGCGCACGCCCGGCACCACACCGGTGGCCACCAGCTTCTTCACCGTCGGGATCGAGCACCCCAGCGCCGACCCGGCCTGACCGGTCGTCACGAACACACTCACAAGCTTCACGCCTATTCACTTGGGTCGAAACGCTAGGGAGACCTTACGCCTCCCAACACTGCCATGCCTTTTCAGTACGTCGCACACGCGTGTCGGGAGGGCAGCTCACTCCTGCTCGATGGGGAACAGCGTCTCGTGCCGTTGCCGGGTGAGGGAGGCGGCCTTGGGGCCAGAGGAGTCACGCAGCTGGGGCAGCTCCATCATCAAGGTGATCAGGTCGACCGGCGGGGCGTAGCCGCCGGAACGCCTGCGCAGGAATTCCTTGAGGTGGCTCTTGCGGGCCGGGATGGTGCGGGCGCGGTCGAGAACACCGCTGGCGACCAGTTCGTCGGCGAGTTCGGGCAGCCGGATCATGTATTCGCCGAAAATGGCGTCCGCGGCTTCCTCGACGGCGTGGATGGCCTCTTGGACCGCGCGCCACCGGATTCGGTTCGCCTCATACTCCTCCTCGCCCGGACGTGGCACGAGGCGCTCGGCTGCGCGACGTCGCGCCTGCGGGTCCTTGGCCTCGCGGAACGACGGGTCGTCCTGCAGCAGGCGTGAGATGCGGGTGACCTCCGCCTCCTCGTCCTGCGCCCTGCGCGTACGGACGTGCTCGACGGCACCGTCCTGCTCGTACCGGGCCTCCTCGGCCTCGGCCTCCAGGTCGGCCACCCACGCGGCCCGGCGGGACCAGAACACCGCGATGCCGTCCAGGACCACGCACAGCTGCACCTCCTCGATCTGGCCGTTGCGGCGCCCGGCACGCCGCCGCAGCCGCTCGACCGCGTCCGACGGCGCGTCGGAGCCTTCGCCGTCGTCCTCGTCGAAGGCGTCCTCCAGGAAGCTCTCGGCGTCGAACACGATCGTGCTGTGGAACAGCACCCGGGCACCTGCCGTACGCGCACGAGCACAGAGTTCCTCCGGCGTTATCGCCTCGTGGTCCACGTCCGCCCGGCCGGGGTGGTCCTCCGGCACTGCCGGGATCAGTTGCAGCCCGAACTCCCCTGCCATGACGGGCAACCGCTCACGCAACTCGGCAAGGACAGCGTTCTCGCCCACCTCTGCACCCTTCACTTGATGACTCAGCGCATCGATGCCATGACGATACGAATCCGGACTGACAGTGCGTCACCCGATCGGCGGACAACCGGGCGGGCGGGGAGGGGCTGAGGCCGGTTGAACCGGCTGGTGGCCCTCGGCTGTACCGCTGCCGCCCTCACCCTCACCCTGGGTACCGCCCAGGCCGCGCCCGGCAGCACCAACACGACCTGCTCGTCATCGCTCACCCCGGACGGCTTCGTGGACGCCCAGTGGTGGAACAGCGCCGGCTGCGGCACCGGCTTCAACCCCAACACCAAGAAGATCATGCAGCTCACCGGCTACCCGGTCGGCACCGTGGTCAACGCCTGCGCCTTCACCTGGCCGCCGGCCGGCTGGACGATCGTGAGCAGCTTCTACAGCTCCGGGTGCCAGCACTCCTCGGTGCCGAGCTTCGACAAGAACTCCTGGCAGCCCAAGCGCGTCTCCTGACGGCTGCCGGGTACCCAGGGCTTGCGGACGCCCGGGCCGAACCGCCCACCGAACGGCGGCGCGAGGTGGCCTGCGGCGCCCTGTGATCACGGTTGGCCGGGCCCCGCCCCCATGGTGATCATGACGCATCCCTGACAGCATGGGCAACCGTGCCGCAGGGAGCGGCATTTGGAGGGGGAGCATGCGCAAGGCACTCAATGCACTCGCGGTCGGTGCCGTCACGATGGCCTCGATCGTCCTGGCCAGTGCCCCGGTGTTCGCGGCCGGGGCCGCACCTGCCCAGGCAGCTCCGACGGAGGCCCCGAGTACCGGCACCAGGGTCATCTACGTCCACGGCAACGCGACGCAGACGAATGAGGTCATCTACGGGCCGGTCGGCGAATACCCGTCGAACTGGCCGCAGGCGAGCTCGTGCTGGACCAGCTTCGACCCGTCCAGCCCCGGCGGGCGTGCGATGAACCATTACTACGAGAACTGCGGCTCCTACGTCACCACCGTGTGCCCGGCGGTGCGCATCAACGGCGTCGGCCCGCTGTACGTGTTCATCGACCACGCCGTCTACCTGCACGCCAAGCCGACGGTCGACTACGGCGTCGACTGGCACTACGAACAAACCACCAAGAACGGCTGGTACACCACCGTCACCTGCTAGAGGTGAGGACTGGGGGGGAAACGCAGGACGCTGTCGGGCAGCTGAACCCGCATCCGCTGCACGGGCGGGAGCGCGCGGCGATCGGCCCGGCGGCTGCGGCGATCCCGCTTCGTCGGGGCGGGCGGCAAGAGGCGGGCGGCAGGAGGCGGCCCGCTCTCCGGGCGTGGCGGCGACGACCTCCCCGCAGCACCGGCTCCGAGCCCGCCTTCCCGCCGATCGGACCCCGGGCACGGCCGACACGGACGCGACGAGGTGGATCCGGCCTCAGGGGCCGAAGGCCCGGGGTGCCCACTGGTCGAGGTAGTCGGCGATCGGCCGCAGCTCGGTGGTGAGGAGCCGTTGCTGCGCCGCCACCCACGGCTCGGCGAGGACGGTGGCGATCGCGCCGGGGAAGGTGGAAAAGCGTGCGCAGGCCAGGACGGAAGCCCGCAGCTGCGGACCGGGCAGGTGCAAGAGCCCGGTGCGCAGGATGTTCTGGAGCCACGGCTGCTGCTCCGGCCGGTACGGCGGAAGCGTCCGGAAGCGGTGGGTGACGACGGCCCCGGGGATGCCGAGCGAGGGACGCCCCGCGCGCCACCACCGCAGTGCCAGCTCCACGTCCTCCAGCCCGAATCCGCTGTAGGCCGCGAAGCCTCCTTCCATGAGGAAGCGGTCCCGGACGACCGCCAGGCAGCCGCCGGGGAGGAGACCGACCTCGATGGGTCCGGGCCCGGCCACCGGGCGCCAGCGGTAGGTCAGCAGGGCGTCCACGAGTTCGGCCCCGCAGCCCACGAACCGGCTGTCGGAGGCGTCCCGCACCGCGGGTCCGACCAGCGCGTCCGGCGTGCGCTCGAGCGCGGCCACGAGCGGTGTCAGCCACCGGTCGTCCACCGCGCAGTGGGCGTCGAGGAAGACGAGGACCGGTTGGTCCGCAGCCCGCGCGCCGCGGTTGCGGGCCGCGGCCACGCCGACATGGTCCCCGCGCAGCGTCCGCACCCACGACGGCCAGTCCCGCTCGCAGCCGCCGTCCGTGCTGCCGTCGTCGACGAGGACGAGTTGCCGCGGCCGCACGCACGCGCTCGCCACCGACCGGATGGTCTCGGTGACGCGGTCACCCTCCTGGTAGGCGCAGACGACGACGGAAACGGGCACCGAGGAGCGCATGCCGGCGTCACCGATACGGTGGAACGGCGGGTTGCGGACCGGCGGCGGCAAGCTCCGGCGGCAGGTCGCCGACCACCGAGGCGGGCGTCCGGGCCCGGCTCCAGAAGCTTCGGCACTCCGGCAGCAGACGGCCGTGCCGGGCGGTGTCCACCCAGGTGTACCGCTCCGGTTCCCGGGTCAGGGCGAACCCGCGCAGCAGCGCGAACTCGCAGAACCTGCCGAACCCGGCGGCGTGCGCGTAGTCACTGATCGACCGGCCGTGTGCGTCCCGGCAGTGGGCACGGAGCCCGGCATACACGTGCCGGGGGACGACCAGGGGCGGCGGCTCGGTCACGTCCGGCCGCACCGGTTCACCGAAGAAGGCGGCCGGGCACCGCCGCCAGCCGTCCGACTCCGGCCGGGCACCGCCCGAGTCGAAGGCCATCCGTGGCCGGCCGCAGTCGAACAGACGGGCCGTCAGCTCGCACGGCGACGTGAACACCTGGTCCGAGTCCAGGTGCAGGATCATGTCCGCGTCCGTGTAGCGGTCCGCGTTGAGCTTGGTGATCTGCTGGCCGAGGTAGTCGTCGGCGTAGTCGCGGCACGTGGACAGACGCACGCCCGTCGACTCGATCGCCGACGGCTCCATACGTTCCAGACTCGACCGCGGCACGACCACGACGACCTGGCGGTGGCCCGACGCGAACAGGGCGATGGAGCGCAGCGCCAGGGCCAGCCACTGCCGGTCCCGGTGGTAGGACCGGATGAAGACGTCGATGGTCGGGGTCACTCGACGGGCTCGTCCCCGATGCCGATCGTGGGTCCCGGGGTGCCCGTGATGCCGCCGGGCGGCAACGTCATCAGGAGTTCGTCGAACCCGGGGAACACCTCGGCCCACCGCGTGTCGCCGGCCCAGTGCGGCGCGATCCCCGCCGCGAGTGCGAGGTGGAATCCCGTGAGCCGGGAGATCCGGGCCCGGTCGAGGTTGAGGGCCAACGCATCGCCGAGACGGGTGGCGTCCAGGCCGAGTTCCTTCAGCACCGCGGGCGGGCTCGCCGAATACGCCGTGAACTCGGCCCCGCCGGTCAGGATCCGGGCCTGCCGGGGCACGAAGCCGACGTCGGCGAGCTCACCGGAGACGACCGCCGACTGCTCGTTGACGAACAGGGACACCCAGTCCACGCCCGCGCCCGCCAGGTCCTCGAAGAGGAACTTCGTCATCGCCGCCGCCAGCCCCACATTGGTGGCGTCCCGCACGGAGAGGAACGCCGGGGTGAGCAGCGACTGCCCGTTGTCGCTGACCACCGCCACCGCCATGCCGCGCAGGGTCCTCGCACCGATGCCGGACGGCGGCCACGGACGCTCTTCGAAGGCCACGGCGATCCTGGTGCGGGCCCTCGCCGTGAGCGGGACAAGGACCTCGTCGAGCAGGTGCCCGAGGCCGAGCCGTCTGAGGAACTGGGCCAGCTCCGGCCGGTACTCGCCGAGGAGATCGGTGGTGATCCGCAGTTCCAGACGGTCGTTCAGCTCGTCGTGAAGGTTGTTCATCGCTTCTCCTCGCTGGTACTGCTGTCGTCCACGTCGTAGAGCCACGCCACCGCCGAGTACCGCACACCGGTACGCACCGGGCGCACCTCGTGCAGCACATCGGAGCGGAAGGTGACGATGGAGCCGGCTTCCAGCCGGATGTTCTCGGGCGCCACGGTGCCGTCGGGCCGCGGAACGTAGAGGACCAGCGCTCCGCCATCGAAGGAGGGGAGGCCGTCGTGCGGTGTCGCGTCGTTCAGCAGGCAGACGATCGACAGCCGTCGATGGCGGACGACGGCGGGATCCAGTGGGTCGTCGGAGCTGTCCCGGTGGGCGCGGAAGAGTCCGCGCTCGGCATAGCTGCAGAACTTCGGGCCGTCCAGTGCGGCCCGTCGCCATCCCTCGTCCTCGATCGTCCTCCGTGCCACCTCCCGCATCGCGGCGACGACCGGCTTCGACCGCCCGGGCGCCAGCAGGTGCTCCGAGCAGCTGCGCATGCTCAGGTCGACCACGTCCTCGCTGCGGCGCAGCACCGGGCCGGTGATGGCGGCGGACCGGGCCATGGCCTCGACGGCGGCGCGGCAGTCCTGCGGTGACAGCGCGTTGCGCCAGATTCTCGGCTGCGCCTCGTTGCGCTCTTCACGGCTGGGAGTACCGGTCCGCATCCTTCGCCCGCTCTCGGTTGGTCGTGCGACGGCAACGAGAAACCCGCGCGATAAGTTAACCAACAGTGATGGCATCGTCATGGAAGGTGATCGTCCGGGAGTGTGCCGTGTCTCCGTCGTCGGCTCACGCATCCCCTTCCGGGACCGGCCGGGCCCACCGCCGACAGGACGGGCCGCACGGCCGTCCGGCAGCGGCAGGTCGCCGCAGGCGTTCGGGCGACCACCGGCCCACTGCCCCCGACCGCTGTCGGAGGCGCGCGCCGAATCTCGCGGCGCCGGCGACAGCCACGACATCGACACCGCAATGCCCAGGATGCGCCAGCAGTTCATGCCACGGAGCCTTGACCCGCGCCACCGAAGCCGAACTCGCCATCGTCCCTGAGTCCTGACCGCACCCCGGCCCAGCCGATGGCCTGCGAGCGGGTGGTCGAGGCCACGGCCGTTCCCCAGAAGCCCAGCCGCCGGACCACCGGGCACAGCGCCGAGGCCGAGCGCTTCGACCAGTAGGCACGGCGCAGCGGGCCCGGTGGGCCGGACCCGGCCGGCGCCGGACGTCCGTCAGCCCGCGGCTCGGACAGGGGACGCAACGCCCGCCACCTGGGAGAAATGGCGACGCTTCGTCGACCGCAAACGGCCCGCGCCGCCCTCACCCGAACGACCCCGGCGCGGCGCTGCCCAACGCCTGGCCTACCGCTCCCGGTTCGTCGTCGTGCGCACCCCGGCCCTGGAGCAGATCACCACCAGCGTGCGGGCCCTCACGCTGCGCGGGCGTCACCAGGACGGCACCGCCCGACCGGGGCTGATCGTCATGCGCAGCCGAACGACAGTGCCCCAGACGGCGTGCGGCGACGAGGAGCCCGACGGGTACGGCGACGACGCGGCACGAGACCGACGAGCAGCAGGCAGGCGGCGCCGACGCGGCAGGGCGGCTCGGCGGCGGGCGGGTGAGGTCAGGCGCGTAGGGGGCCGCGGCCGGGCAGGCACCGCTTCCTGACGGCCGGCCGGCGGCTCGCCGTGCTCGGGCTCGTTTGCGCCGGAGATCTGAGTACCGGGCTCCGCCCCGACGGTGTCACCGGCGTCGCTGGTCGGTTCCTTGGCGTGCCGGCACGGCACGACGCTGCGGGACGCCGGCCCGGGCGCGCACGGGAACAAGGTGGGATCTCCCCGGGAATTGGCGTCCGCGCCCCCGGCGGCCGAGAATCTCGGGGATCACCCGTCACGGGCGGATCACCGCGGCGGGCGGGCAGAGGACGAAAGAGGTGCCCAGGTGGGCGAGGACCGGTTGATCACCGGCCGGTACCGGCTGCTGGAGCGGATCGGCAGCGGCGGCATGGGAACCGTGTGGCGGGCCGAGGACGAGCTGCTGGGCCGCGACGTGGCCGTGAAGGAGCTGCGGATCCGCCCGGAGCTGTCGCCCGAGGAGACCGCGACCCTGCTGGAGCGGACCCTCCGCGAGGCGCGCAGCGCCGCCCGGATCAGCCAGCGCAACGTCGTGGTGGTGCACGACGTCGTGGAGCACGAGGGGCTCCCCTGCGTGGTGATGGAGTACGTCCCCTCCCGCACCCTTGCCGCGGTCCTCGCCGAGGACGGGCCGCTACCCGCGGCGGACGCCGCCCGGATCGGGCGTGGGATCCTGGCCGGGCTGCGGGCCGCCCACGCCGCCGGTGTCGTGCACCGCGACGTCAAGCCCGGCAACGTCCTGCTCGCGCTCGACGGCCGGGTCGTGCTGACGGACTTCGGCATCGCCACCATCGCGGGCACCTCCAGCCTGACCAGGACCGGCGAACTGGTGGGATCCGTCGACTACCTGGCACCGGAGCTGGTCCGCGGCGGCACCCCGACCCCCGCCTCCGACCTGTGGGCGCTGGGCGTCACCCTGTACCAGGCCGTGGAGGGGCTGTCTCCGTTCCGCAGGGCGACCGCGATCGAGACCGTCATGGCGATCGCCGCCGACCCGCCGGAGCCGCCGCTGCGCGCCGGTCCGCTCACGCCGCTGATCGGGTCGCTGCTGGAGAAGGAACCGCTGGAGCGGCCCACGGCCGAGGTCGCGGGGCTGCTGCTCGACGACACCGCGGCGGGGTGGGCGAAGCCGGCAGGCGGGACGGAGCACGGCCCGGGCCTGACCGTCAGGAGCGGTGGAGCCCCCGTTCACGCCGTGCCCGGGCCCGCAGCCGCAGGTGGCGCGCACACCGTGGCGCAGCCTCCCGGCACGCTCGTCACACCCGGCGCCCTCGCCGGGGATCAGCTGCCTGCCACGCCCGCAGCCCGCCCCGCCGTGCGGCGGACCCGCCGCCGAACCGGACTCCGCTGGAGCGTCGCCGCCGCGTTGGCAACGGCCGCCGCGGCCGGCGGTGTCCTCGTCCTGGACCCCGGCCTGCGCCCCGGGAAGCACGAGGCACAGGCCGAACCGGTGCCGTCCCCGGCGACGTCGTCCCCGGCAGGCGCGGCCGGCGCGTCGTCCGTGAGCCCGGCCGGGCCGTCCCCGGCCGCGTCCTCCCCGGCCGTCCTGAGCGGCACCGGCCCGGTGGCCGTCCCCGCCGGGTCCAGCATCCGCCGGGACCCGGCCGGCTTCTCGCTGGCCGTCCCCGACGGCTGGGTGCGCGACACCGACGCCGCCGGCCGGGTCTTCTACCTCTCGCCGGACCACGCCTTCCGGATCGGCGTCCACCCCACCACCCCGAGCGGTCAGGGCATGCTGGCCGAACTCCAGAAGCAGGACGCCGCCGGCCCGCGGACCAACCCGGGCTACCGCGGCGGCAGCGTCCAGCCCACGGTCTTCCACGGCACCGCCGACGCCGCCCTGTGGCTGTGGACCTGGAACGGCTACCCGGAGGACGGATTCGGTGCCCGGCGCGTGCAGGACATCTCCTGGACCGAGCAGGGCCGCAGCTACGACTTCTGGGTCTCCGCACCGACCGGTCGCCTCGACGAGGCCAACCGCTACTTCCAGATCGTGTCGGCCACCTTCCGGATCGGCTGAGACCCGGTCACCTCTGCGGCCACCGAGCGGCGCGCGGACGCCGCAGCTCGGCGATATCGAACTCCGTCATCGGCTCCACAGCCCGTTTCGCCACCGCCTCCGGGCCGGCCGGCAGTCCGGGCGGCCCGGCGGCGCCTTCCCGCCGCCGCGTCTTTGGGTGCGTCCCGGGGCGGCCAGGCCGTGCGGTGCGAGATCGCCGAACGCGGCGAGGGCGTCGGCGCGCGGCGTGGTGGTCCCAGCCGTCGGGGTTGTCGGTGCCGCGCCGGTAGGGCGGGCCGGCCCGGGCGGGGCGGGCGGGGCGGGCTACTTCCAGACCGCTGCGAAGTGGGGGGGGGGGGGGCGCGGGCCGCGTGGCGGGGGGACACGCAAGAGGCGACACCCCGGAGTTTTGGGTATGTCGGAGGGGCGAGGCCACGCG